>CAYSOD010000804.1:0-1741 GCA_964432385.1 uncultured Rubrivivax sp. | reverse complement strand
CGCCCAGACGCGGTTGACCAGTGTCCGGTACAACCTCCCGTTCGCCGGCTGAACGGTCAATTCGGCGAGCTGCTGCAATCGCTCCTTCCGATCGGCGGCGGAGTCGATGGCACCCAGTTTCGGAAACAGCACCCGCGTGCCGGCCACCCTGCCCGTAGGCTTGTCACAGCGATGGATCTGCAGCAGCGAGTCGGCAAAGAGGTTGGCAAAGGCATATGCGTCGTCCAGTTTCCAGTCGCTGATGAAACTGTCGTGACAGGAGGCACACTTGAGGTTCAGCCCCAGGAATACCTGCGACACATTCTGCGCCGCCTGCATCTCGACGCGCTGGCTGGCATTCACCTCGCCGCGCCAGCGGATGCCGCGGATGAAACCCTCCGACGACTCGTCGGCATCGATCAGTTCGCGCACAAAACGGTCATAGGACTTGTTCTCAAGAAGCGAGGCATAAAGCCATTTCGTGATGTCCTTGCGGCCGTTCGTGATATATCCGGGTCCGCTGTAATCGTTCCGCAGGGCATCATTCCAGAAACTGATCCAGTGCTGGGCATAGTCGTGGTCGCGAGACAGGAGCCGCAGCACCAGTGCCTCCCGCTTGTCGGACGACCTGTCGGCGACGAAACGGTCCACCGTATCCGGATGGGGCAGGAGGCCGATGGCGTCGAGATGGACACGACGGATATAGGTTCGGTCGTCAACCGGATCCTTCCATTCCAGATCATGCTTCTTGAAATAGGCGTTGACAAAACGGTCGATCGGCCGATAGTGGACTCCTTCAGCAGGAGGCATCGCCGGCAGCCTCGGCTCCAGCGCTGCCGTCCGGAAGAGGCTGCGCACCTGACCGCTTGGCCATGGCGCCCCCTTTCCTATCCAATAGCTTAGGAGTTCAATCTCTTCACCCGTCAGCCCGTTGCCCTTCGTCGGCATCCCTTCCTTGTGACCGCGGGGCAGGCTCACCCTTCTGATGACCTCACTTGCGGCAGGCTGTCCGGGTCTTATGACAGGACCATGCTCCCCTCCCGCAAAGATGCCCTCCCGGGTGTCAAGTCGGAGCCCACCCTTCATGCGGGTCGGTCCATGGCAACTGTAACACTTGTGCGCAAAAATGGACCGCACCTGCACGTTCAGCATCTGCAACTGCTCGTCGTCGAGGGCGCCTTTCACCGGAATGAATCGTATCAATTCGCCATCCTCCGAGTCATTCGTGGCTGTGGAGGGGAATACGGAACTGAGATAGTCCTCCCCGTGCGTGAGTTCGCTCCCGAAATGACCGGTCAGCGTCACCCCGGCCACTGCCAGGACCGACACGACCCAGGCCGCATTCTCCGACCTTCTCCGATGCAGGATGGCTGCTGTCGATAACAACACCGTTGTCACGATTCCCGACCACTGATGCCAGGGTAGCACCTCCGAGCCATATTCCTCGGTATTCGCCAGCAGGAGTCCCAGGAGCGTAGCCAGGATCGACGCGACAGCCGATACGGGAAGAAGAATGGACGTCGTGGCGCGAAACATCCCACCCCCGCGGTACCTGTCGATAGCCCCGAACAAGACCACCAGGAACACCATCGCAATGGGAAAATGCACGACCATCGGATGCATCCGACCCATAAACCGCCAGAGCCAGAATGCCGGGGCCGGGTCCTGACCCTGTGCCATGACATCCAGACACATCAGGCATGCCCAAGGCAGGATGCAGAGAAGACGGGTCGTCTTCACGGAAAAAAGCAAAGCGTTCGCT
>CAYSOD010000803.1:0-1745 GCA_964432385.1 uncultured Rubrivivax sp. | reverse complement strand
TTCAGGGCTGCGCATTGCGGCGCCAGAAGCTACTGCTGCTGCGGTTGCTGCTGAATCACCTGGGGCGCGCGCTCGGCCGGCTTGCTCACCTGCTGGCGCACGACATCTTCGAGGCCCTTCAGCTCGGCCCACGAGCGGATGGGGTGCGCCTTGCCTTCCGCGGCGGGCTTGTAGATGAGGGTTCCGCCATCCATCATGCGGTCGACCGCGTCGAGGGGGCTCAGGCGGTGCTCCGGCTTCACGTCTTCCTTGTAGATGCCGCCGCCGTCCTTTGTCGATACGCTGTCGAGGAAGGAGAGCGAGTTGTACGCGCTCTTCGCGGTGCTGCCAAAGACCTGTGTCTGCACGTTCGGGAGCTGGGTGTGGGTGGACATCATCACGGTGCTGCAACCCGTCAGGCCCAGCATCGAGGAGGCGAGCGCGAGGCCCACCATCATGCTCTTGAGCGCGCCGCCTCGCCCGCGGGAGGTCTCGGTGGCGGGCGCCTGTGCTGCGGATCGGGCGCCACTCAGGGTCACACCGTCACCGGCAACGGGCGTCGTCGACGCTTTCGGCGTGGCGATCTGCGCGGTATAGGGGCTGCTCAGGCGTGTGACGGTGGTGGAACCCAGGCTGCTGACGTTCATCTCGATGACCCTCCCCAGTTGCAACGGCAACTCTTCTTTGTCGAGTGTACGCATCGCACTTGATAAAACCCTGGAAAAAACAAGTCTCTCCTGTAACATCTGTCGACGTCGCAGGAGAGACCTGATGCGGGGAAGGGGGAGAGGGCGCTACTTTCCGCTGCCGCCGCCGTTGGCGAACTGCGTCAGCGACTGGGCCTGGGCGGGATGGGTGATGAGCGGCTGGGTGTGCGTGGGGTGGTGGACGTGTCCCACGATGGACGCCCCCAGGTAGCCCACGGCGCCGACGCCACCGACGATGGGGGCCGCCGGTCCGGTGAAGGGCGCGGCCACCATCAGCCCACCGGACACCGCCTTGGCGCCGCCGACGCCTTCGCGGAAGTGGGCATCGTGCTTCATGTCGTGGAGCTGGTAGTGGACGTTGACATAGTCATCCCAGACGCCCTCCGTGTCCTTGCCGGCATCGATGGTGCGCTGCATCTCGGCGCGGGCGAGACGGTTGAGCTCGGTGGCGGTCTCTGCCGTGTTGTGGCCTTTCACGATGTCGATGCCGCCGTCGACGATGGCGATGGCGCCTGACGCGATCATGGCGGGCTTTGCGATGTTCGCCGCCGCCTGGGCCTTCTCGCCGAGCGCCATGGCGTTGGCGCCCATGCCCTTGGCGGTGGCGCCCATGCTCATCGCCTGGGCACCAGCGGCTTTCGCCTGGGCGGCGAGCGCCGCGGCTTCCTGCAGGTGACCCGCAGCGGCCGCTGCCTGTGCGGCTGCCTGCAGGCTTGCGGCCTGGGCACCGATGGCGGTGGCCTGGGCGCCCAGGGCGTGGGCCTGAGCGCCCAGCGCGATGGCGTGGTGGGCGGTGCTCAGGGCGGTGACGGTCTCGACTGCGGCGACGCCGCCCGCGACTGCGGCGCCCGCCTGCAGACGGGTCTGGGCCGGGTCGGTGGTGCGCTGATCTTCTCCCGCCAGGATGTATTTCTCAGGCAGATGATTGGCGCGCACGTACCCGTTGAGGGTCGAGGTGATGGGCGTGTCGCTCTGCGGTTGGGCAGACGCGTCGCTCTGCGGTGCGGGGCTGACGGGAGCGGGGGTGGGGTCGGCCTGGGGGGCCTGCGTGGACGGCGC
>CAYSOD010000802.1:0-1745 GCA_964432385.1 uncultured Rubrivivax sp. | reverse complement strand
GGGCAAGACGGTGGTGGCCATTGCCCACCGGCTTTCCACCATCGCCGCCATGGACCGCCTGGTGGTGATGGACCAGGGCCGCATCGTGGAGCAGGGCACGCACGCCGAACTGCTGGCCCTGGGCGGCATCTACGCCCGGCTGTGGGCGCACCAGAGCGGGGGCTTTCTGGGCGAGGAGGTCTCGTGACGCTGCGTAGAACTGCCTGTAGGGGGATACAGTCGCGAAGCCAGCGATATCTCACCGCCCAACGTGGTCATGGATGCCCCTGAGCAGTCGAAGTCTTTGGCGTTGACGCGCTGCCCAAAGTGCGGGCATGGTCCGTTGCCGAAGAATCTCCCGCCGATGGCGCAATGCCCGGCCTGCAGTGTGGTGATGGCCAAGGTGGGCATGCCGGTGCACCGCCGAAGTCGCCGTGGACGGTGGATGCTGCGCGAAGCCACCAGTTTGGCGGCGCTTCGCCTGTGGCGGCTCCCGATGGCGGCGGTCTTCGCGATCTGGGGTGTGATGCTGATCCTGATGGACTACCGCAATGGCGAGATGGGCAAGTCGTTTCTGCACCGTCCCTTGCTGGTGTTCCATGAGGCGGGGCATGTCGTGTTCATGCCCTTTGGCGAGTGGATGACCGTCTTTGGTGGCACCCTGGGACAGTTGCTGATGCCCGCGATCATGGCTGGTGCACTGCTGCTCAAGAACGGTGACCGCTTTGGGGCAGCCCTGGGGGTCTGGCTGCTGGGTGTGTCCGTGCTGGACGTGGCCCCCTACATCTACGATGCTCTTCATCCCCAACTCATGCTTCTGGGCGGCCGCACGGGGGAAGATGGGCCGCATGATTGGATCTACCTGCTTTCGTCGCTGGGTCTGTTGCACCGTGCACAGATGATTGGTGCCCTGACGCACCACGTGGGCGCCTTGGTCGTCGTAGCCGCCTCGCTCTGGTCCGCCTGGGAAGCGTGGAACATCGAGATGGAATGGACCGTGGCGCTGGACTGACCCGGCAAGCTGAGCAGGCAATAGCTCGACACAGCGACAACCAGCCGAGGTCGGATCGCTGTTGCAGGGGCATCACCCTTCGAATCCACGCACGGCACCCGCATTGCGGACAATCGGAGGGTGCCCATCACCATCCCGCCCCCGCTCACCGCACTTGCCCAGCCCACCGCTGCCAAGGCCCCGCGCCCGCTGACGGGCTACAAGCCCTTCTGGGCCAAGCGCTTTGGCACCGCTCCCTTCCTGCCCATGAGCCGCGCCGAGATGGAGCAGTTGGGATGGGACAGCTGCGACATCATCATCGTCACTGGTGACGCTTACGTGGACCACCCTAGCTTCGGCATGGCGGTGATCGGACGCACGCTGGAGGCGCAGGGCTTTCGCGTGGGCATCATTGCCCAGCCCGACTGGCACAGCGCCGAGCCGTTCAAGGCGCTGGGCAGGCCCAACCTGTTCTTTGGCGTGGCGGCCGGGAACATGGACTCGCTGATCAACCATTACACGGCCGACCGCAAGATTCGCAGCGACGACGCCTATACGCCCGGCGGCGTGGCCGGCAAGCGGCCCGACCGCGCGACGCTGGTCTACACCCAGCGCTGCCAGGAAGCCTTCAAGGACGTGCCGGTCATCATCGGCGGCATCGAGGCCAGCCTGCGGCGCATTGCGCACTACGACTACTGGCAGGACAAGGTACGCCGCTCCGTCCTGGTGGACAGCAAGGCCGACCTGCTGCTGTACGGCAACGCCGAACGCGCCA
>CAYSOD010000801.1:0-1747 GCA_964432385.1 uncultured Rubrivivax sp. | reverse complement strand
GTGGACCCCGAGAAGATCACCGTGCCCACGCTGGTGCTTCGCGGCCAGTTCGACGGCATCGCAGCGATGGACGACCTGATCGAGTTCTTCAAGCGGCTGCCTTCGCCCGACAAGCAGTTCACCGTGATGAACGGCATCTCGCACGCGAGCTTCCAGCAGAAGAATTACCAGATGGTCTACCAGATCCTGCACGCCTACTTCACGCAGCCCAAGCCGGCGTACACCAGCGACGGGCATTGAGGGGAGTAGCGTTTGCCAAGCGGTCCAGGCCTAACTGGACTGCTTGGCGTGCGCGGAGCCGCCGCCAAGCGCTACGAACTGAACTCAGCGCGCCACCGGCGGCACCAGTGCCGCATGCTCGGCCAACCAGCGTTCGGCTTTCAGGCCGTCGGCCTCGCCCGGGTGGAAGTCGGGCGAGGCATAGCGCCGCCAGCCGCGCCACTGCGTGCGCACGATGCCCGCCGGGCCGAACAAGGTGCGCCAGGCGCTGGCCCAGGTGGCGGCCTGGCGCCAGGTGCCGTCACGCCAGAGGTTGTGCAGGGTCTGGCGCAGCACGTCGGTGACGAAGTGCCAGGTCACCAGGCGGAACAGCCGCAGCCGCCAGGTCTCGTTGCCACCCAAGGCGCGGTACAGGTCGAAGGCCGTGCAGCGGTGCTCGTGCTCCTCGCTGGCGTGCCACAACCACATGTCACGCAAGCGCGGCTCGGCGCCTTCCAGCGCTTCAGGGTGAGAGAAAAGGTACTCGGCGAGCAGGGCTGTCAAGTGTTCGGTGGCAGCGGTCACGGCCAGCCAGGCGCGCGGCTCGTGGCCAGCCAGCTTTTCCATGCGCTTGAGCCGGCGGTGGATGCGCGGCTCCCAGTGGTTGACCAGGCCCTGACGTGCAAGGTGCTCGTTGAACAGTTGGTGGATACGGCGGTGCGTGGCTTCCTGGCCGATGAAACCCCGCGCCTCGGCCTCGAAGCGCTCACGCGCTGGGCCTTGCAGGCGAGTCAGCCCTCGCTTCACCGAGTCGATGAAAAGCTGCTCTCCTGCAGGAAAACTCATGGACAGCGCGTTGAACAGCGCGGTGCGGAAGGCATCGCCGCCGTTCCAGTGGCGCGGCAGCGGGGTCTGCAGATCGACGAGCAGGCGGCGGATGACAAGGTCGGACATGGTCAGCGCAATTGTGCGCGAAGGCATTGAGCGGCCTTTGACGCAAGGCTATCCACGATGGGACCAGTCTGCCGTGTCTGATGAACGTCCTGGGTGAAGAGCGATGGCCGCCGATCCGGGAAAACCCCGTCTTTGCAGCGGCTTGATGGCTGACGCGGCGGACCCGGGCTCCACCACAATCGATCGTCATGCAGCTGGAGGATCCCCGCCGCTCGTCGCCCCAGACCGCCGGACGGCGCCGCTGGCTGGCCGGTGCTGGCGCGGCTGCACTGGGCCTGGGGGGCGTGGTGGCCTTGCACCGCGCCAGTGCCTCCAGACAGGGCACCGCCGGGCCCGCGCTGCCGCCCCCGCTGCCCGCACCCCGGTCTGCCACCGCCGGGCCGCTGCGGCTGAATGTGCTGCTCATCGTCACCGACCAGGAGCGCTTCGACCTGCCCGCGGCGCTGCCCCTGCCCGGGCACGACGCGCTGCGCGAGCGCGGCACCACCTTCACCAACTGGCATGTGCACACCACGCCGTGCTCGCCCTCGCGCTCCAACCTGTACTTCGGGCAGCACACGCAGCGCACGCGCATGAACGTGAACCTCGGGCTGTT
>CAYSOD010000800.1:0-1749 GCA_964432385.1 uncultured Rubrivivax sp. | reverse complement strand
CACGGTCAGCCAATCGGCGATCGTCAGCGCTTCCATGTGGGTGATGACGAAGCCCAGGGTGGGTCCGATGTGGGGCGTCCAGGTCAGGGCCCGGGTGGCTGCGCCGGGCTGCGACAGCCAGATGCCCGGCGCGCTGCCCCCGCGGTGTCGGTGACCGTCGCGGGGCAGTCGCCGCTCGTGCGTGCCCCAGCCCACTTCTGCTGGCTGCAGGGCCTCCTCAATGAAGCCGCGCACCGACCAGGTGTTGACGAACTCGCCCGGCAGTCGGTGTGTGGCACTCCACTGGGTGTCGCGCTCGGCAATGTGGATGGTGCGCACCCCCAGCGCCTGGGCGCAGCGGGCCCACGCCTGGGGCGATTCCGGTGGCGGGATGTGCCTGAAGGCGCCGGTCTCTTCGGCCATCTTCAGCAGGCCTTGCTTCACGAAGTGCGACACCAGGCCGGGGTTCGCGCCGTGGCACAGCACGGCCGTGGGCCCGCCAGGCTGTCGGCCCAGCGCCAGGGCGGCACGGCGCCGCGCGTGGTTGGTGCGCAGCGCCGGTGGCATCGGCGCTTCATCGGCCCAGGGTTCCTGCGCAGTGTCCACATACAGCGCCCCCTGTTGCCGCGCCAGGGCGATCAGGGGCACGGAGTCCACCCCCACCGACAGGTTCAGCAGCAGGTCGCCTGGTCGGAGCCTGGCGCCCAGCGTGGCGTGCAGATTGCGCCGTGTGATCCGCGCCGCCAGCGTCTTGAACCCCTGGGAGGCCGCGTGCTGCAGTGCCGGATTTTCAGGACTCACGATCAGCACGCGGGCGGGGTCGGGCTGCAGGTGACGCAGCAGCAGGGGGAGCACCCCCTTGCCGATGCAGCCCAGTCCGAGCAGCAACACCCGGCCCGCAAAGGGTTGCGGCCCGACAAAGTCCATGGCGCTCCCCTGCGCTGGACGCTCAGAGCTCGCCAAGCGCTCAGTGCGCCATCAGCACGGGCAGGGTCATGGAGTGCAGCACCCGCTGCGTGACGCCGCCCAAGAGCCACTCCCGGGCCCGTGCGTGCCCGTAGCAGCCCATCACCAGCAGGTCACTGCCGCGGTCAGCCGCCAGGGACAGCAGCAAGTCGCCCACCCCTCGGCCGTTAGAGCCCTGGTGCAGCATCTGCGCCTGCACACCATGGGCCTGCAGCCAATCCTGCAGCCACACCTCGCGGGCTGCGGCCTCGCTGCCATCCCGGCTGTCTGCGGGCTCCGACCACAGCGCCACGTCCACCGCCTGGGCGCTTTGCAGCAAGGGCAGCGCGGCGCTGAGGGCGCGGGCCGACTCACGCGTGGGCTTCCAGGCCACCAGCACCCGTTGCCCGAAGCGCGGGTAGTCTCCTACCGAAGGCACCACCAGGGCAGGCTTGCCACTGGCCATGACGACCGAGGGCACGAAGTCTGCTGAAACGCCCCAGGCCAGCGCGTCGTCCGGGTCGTGCTGGCCCAGCACCATCAGGTCGTTGTACAGGGCGCGCTGTGCAAAGGCGGTCAGCGCCGGTGCGCTGCCGGCATCGCACCAGGTGACCCCCGGACCAGGCCGCGCCACCTGTTCGTCGAAGACAGCCCGGGCGCGGGCGCGGCGGTCGGCCTCGGCGGCCTGCAGCATCACCGCGCCCCCAGCGTCGCCCATGCCGGCCATGGGAACCGTCACCCAGGCGGGTTCCACCGCCAGCATGGCGGTGACGCCTGCGTCGCAGGACTCGGCCAGCGACCGGGCCATCTGAAGTCTGTGCCCGC
>CAYSOD010000799.1:0-1751 GCA_964432385.1 uncultured Rubrivivax sp. | reverse complement strand
GTCCGATCTTGCGCCCCCGGATGCTGCGCCCGGCGGCGATCTCGAGGGCCACCCAAGCGCGCTGGATGGCGTAGCCGTCGTCCACGGTCATGCCGGGAAAGCGCTGCGAGAAGTGGCGCACCTGGCGCCGGGTGCGGCGGGCTTCGCGAAGTTCCTGAGCCAGGGTCTGGACGGTGGCGGAGTCGAGCATGGCGTCAGGCCTTCGCGAACAGAGGGTGGAGGTTGCCGAACTTGGCGTCGAAGACTTCCGCGCCCACATCGACCTGCAAGGTCAGGCCTACAGGCCTGCGCGCCAGCACGGGGGCGAAGCGCTCCTTCGCGGCCGCTGCCAGTGCCTGGCCGGCCGCCTGCTGTACCGCCTCGCTGCGGCCGCGGCCCATGCGCAGGTGGAACCAGCAGAAGGCGAAGTCGCCGGAGCCATCGGCCACCGCGTAGTGCGTCGCCGGGTAGGCCAGGACGCGGGTACCGCCGGTGGGAAAGACCTGCGCGCCGGCCTCATCGCGCACCGTGAGCATGGCATCGGCCAAGCTTCGGCACAGGCCGGTCATGTCGAGCTCGGTCTCGAGGTTGGGTGTGTAGAGGATGACGAGGTGCGGCATGGTCGGTGTGCTCTTCAGAGCCGGGCGACAGCTTGGTAGCCCCCAGCGGCAGAAGCCACCGGAGCAGGGACGGCATGGCCATCCTGGGGTGTGACGGGAAAGACCGCATTGATCTGACCCGTGCCTGAGGCGCCAAAGTAGGGCGTGATCACCTCAGCTCGTCCGTCATACGCTGCCCAGCCGAGCAGCCCCAGCAGCATGGCCGTGTCGTGCATGAAGCCCTCGCCATGGCCTTTGCTGGCGTACTCCGGCAACATGGCGCAGAAGTCGGCCCATTGCGCGTCCTGCCACATCTGCACCACGCGCCGGTCCA
This sequence comes from uncultured Rubrivivax sp., assembly GCA_964432385.1. Classification (GTDB taxonomy): domain Bacteria; phylum Pseudomonadota; class Gammaproteobacteria; order Burkholderiales; family Burkholderiaceae_C; genus Rubrivivax. The sequence continues at coordinate 839 of CAYSOD010000799.1, read as the reverse complement.
GCTGCTCCAGAAAGGGCGACCACAGTTTGAACGCGAACTCCGGTGCCAGACCGTTCTGCGCAAAGCGGTGGCTCAAGGAGCCGCTGGCCAGGAAGGCCACGGTGCCATCGTAGTGGTCCTCTACCGCGCGCCGCATGGCCCAGCCCAGGCGCGCGCTGTCGTTCAGGTAGTGCGCCATGCACAGTGCGGAGACCGACACCACCTTGAAGTGCCGGTCCGCATTCATGTAGCGCAGCGGCACGAGCGTGCCGTACTCCGGCTGCAGCGTGGTGGCGTCGTGGGCTAAGGTGTCCACGCCAAGGCTGTTGCAGGTTTTGGCCAGCAGTCGGCCGAGTGCCGGGTTGCCCTCGCACTCGAAGGGCATGTTGGAGATGAAGTGCGGCAGCTCGTTGCTGGTGTACGTGCCTTGAAAGTGCGGTGCGCAGTTGACGTGGTAGCTCGCGTTCACCAGCCAGTGGGTGTCAAACACCACCAGCGTGTCCACCCCCGCCTCGCGGCAGCGCCGGGAGATCTCGTGGTGCCCTTCGATGGCGTCCTGTCGCGTGCCCTGGCGCGGCCCCGGCAACTCGCTGAGGTACATGCTGGGCACGTGCGTGATCTTGGCGGCGAGTGCGACGGTGCCCATGAGAACTCCTGGGGAACTGCTGGCGGTGTCAGGGGGTCAGGCGGGTCAGCGGCCCGCGTCAGACACCCCAGTGCGGAATGTGGTGCCCGCCCAGCGACACCGCCACGTTCTTGGGCTCCAGGAACACTTCGTAGCTCCAGGTGCCGCCTTCCCGCCCCGTGCCGCTGGCCTTGGTGCCGCCGAAGGGCTGGCGCAGGTCGCGCACGTTCTGGCT
>CAYSOD010000798.1:0-1756 GCA_964432385.1 uncultured Rubrivivax sp. | reverse complement strand
CAAGCCCCGTGGCGAGCCCACCGCAATGCCGATGTCGAAATAGCCGTGGTAGACGATGTCATTGCCGTCCACCGACGCATTGAGCACCGGGTACTTCTTCAGCGCGGCCACGGCGGCCTTGACGAAGAAGCTCATGAAGCCCAGCTTGACACCGTGCTCCTTTTCGAACTTGTCCTGGAACTTCTTGCGCATCTCCATGACGGGCGCCATGTTGACCTCGTTGAAGGTCGTGAGAATGGCGTTGGTGGCCTGGGACTGCAGCAGCCGCTCCGCCACCCGTGCTCGCAGGCGGCTCATCGGCACCCGCTGCTCCGGGCGATCTCCCAGTGGGGTGGTCATGGGCGCCGCCACGGCAGGCAAGGGCTTGGCCACCGCAGGGGCCGCCGGCGCTGCTGGCATCGCCACGGGCGCTGGAGCCGCAGGCTGCGGCGCCGCCACGGCCGCGAGCACATCACCCTTGGTGATGCGCCCATCCTTTCCAGTACCCGCCACGGTGCCCGCGGCCAGTTGATGGTCGGCCATGAGCTTGGCAGCAGCCGGCATCGCCACACCGCTCTTGTCGGCAGCCGCCGCCGGGGCCGAGGGCGCTGCCGCCACACCGGCCGGCGCCGCTGCGCCCACCTGGGCTTCGGTGTCAATGCGGGCGATCAACTGATCGCTGACGACAGTGCCGCCGCCAGCCACCACCAGTTCGGTCAGCACACCCGCCGCAGGCGCGGGCACTTCCAGAACGACCTTGTCGGTCTCGATCTCGATGAGGATTTCGTCGGCGGCGACGGTTTCACCCGCCTTCTTCTTCCATTGCAACAGGGTCGCCTCCGCCACGGATTCGGACAGTTGCGGGACTTTGACTTCTACGATGGCCATGATGGTCTTGAAGATGAATGCGGTTCAGGTGGTGCGGCGTTTCACTTGGTCAGCGTGAAGCCCTTGAGCTTGCCAAAGGCGGCGTCGATGAGCGCCTTCTGCTGCTCCTGGTGCAGATGGGCATAGCCCACCGCCGGTGAGGCCGAGGCGGCGCGTCCGGCATAGCCCAGCCGCTGCCCCTCCAGCATGTTCTCGTGGATGTTGTGCTGCACGAAGAACCAGGCACCTTGGTTTTGAGGTTCGTCCTGGCACCACACGATTTCGGTGGCGTTGGGATACTTCTTCAGTTCCGCGCCCAGCGCCTTGTGCGGGAAGGGGTACAGCTGTTCCACGCGAATGACAGCCACATCGTGCAAGCCCTTCTCCTCGCGCTTCTTCACCAGGTCGTAGTACACCTTGCCGGAGCAGGCGATGACGCGTCTGACCTTGGCAGCCGCCGCCAACACCTGGGCATCCAGTTCGCCAATGACCGTCTGGAACCCGCCCTTGGTGAACTCGTTCACCGTCGAGGTGGCATCCTTGTTGCGCAGCAGCGACTTCGGCGTGAACAGCACCAGCGGCTTGCGCAGGTTGCGAACCATCTGGCGGCGCAGCACATGAAAGATCTGCGCGGCCGTGGTCGGCTGGACGATCTGCATGTTGGTGTCGGCAGCCAATTGCATGAAGCGCTCCAGGCGGGCTGAGCTGTGCTCCGGGCCCTGGCCCTCGTAGCCGTGCGGCAGCATGAGCGTCAGCCCGTTCTGGCGGCCCCACTTCACCTCGCCCGATGCGATGAACTGGTCGATCACCACCTGGGCGCCGTTGGCGAAATCGCCGAATTGGGCCTCCCAGATCACCAGGCTGTTCGGGTCGGAGCCGGCATAGCCGTACTCGAAGGCCAGCACGGCTT
>CAYSOD010000797.1:0-1759 GCA_964432385.1 uncultured Rubrivivax sp. | reverse complement strand
CGGCACGGGAGTACGGTGTCTCCATCGAGACCGTGACCCGGCTGCTGCTCACTGAAGTTGGGCTCCATGCCGCCTGGCAGGCGGCTCGGCTTGCAGCGGCACGACGCCAGGCCCGCAGCGCGTGGCTCCGGTTACGGCGGCGATACCCCGACTTGGGGTTGAAGTTGCTGCGACAGATGGATGCGGCCAGCTACGCCTGGCTTTACCGGAACGACCGTGCGTGGCTGATTGAACAGTCCCCGCCCAGAACTTCCCGACCCTTGGATGGCCGCAAGAGCGCCGTGCGCTGGGACGACAGGGACCGGCGGCTCAGCAGCGAGGTTCAAGCGGTGGCCGCCCAATTGGCTGCAGGGGGCGGTCCGGTCAGGCTTTGGCAGATCTATCAGGCCTTGCCACAGCTCAAGTCCAAGCTGTCAGCGCTGGACCGTTTGCCCCTGACTGCTCGCGCCCTGGACAGCGCCCTCACTCGTCGCCGCCATGCGATGACAGCGGACCTTCTTTCCCCTGAGTCACTCATCGCCACCTGAGGTTCAGATATGCATAAATGCATTGTGATATGCTCTATGCATGTCAGATGCCAGCATGCACGCCAGAGTCATCCGAGCTAACGAGGTGTGCAGGGAACGCGGCATCACCCAGGCCCAGATTGCCCAAGCCGTAGGCGCAAGCCAATCCCAGGTCAGCCGCATCCTTGCGGGCCGGGGTACACGGCATTCCAGGCTTCTGGAAGAGGTCTGCCTGTACGTTGAGCGGTTTTCTGTAGGCGTGACGGCTGACGCCGTTCGTGACAACACTGAACTCGTGGCAGCGCTCCAGGAGGCCTGGGATGGGTCTGCGGCGCATGCCAGGGCCTTGTCGACCGTGATCCGCTCATTGGCGGTGCTCAGGGTCGGCTCTGAGGACTCGTCCGCCCATCATCAGGGTCAGCAAGCGTGATCCGAACGAGATACGGAGGAGACGTGTCGATGACCACGCAGGGGGCCGCTCAATGATCCTCAGACCGACCACGCTGCCGGACGAGTTCGTACTGGGCTATGTCGGGCGATTCATGCGAATGAATGCCGCACATACTCGTAACGATGCGATGGCGCTGATCACAGCTTGGATCGTCGCAAACGCCGGCAGTCAGGAAGCCAAGTCGTCCGTGGAGCGGCTCTCGAGGCTGGCAGGCATGGATGTGTCAACGTTTGTTTGGATGCACACCTTACTCCCGTTCAACAGGGGTATTGCTCACACGTACATCGACGAACCGCATGGGAGTCCGAGGTATAGGTCTTTGCTTTTCATGTCAGCGCTAAGGCGGGCAAGGCCGCACGCGTACTTCTGTCAAGCTTGCGTGGATGAGGACGCCACTTTCTGGGGATCTACATACTGGCGACGCGAGCATCAACTGCCTGGCATGTTCTGGTGCACCAAGCACGGTGACCCGTTGTGTTGCACGACGGATCCAGATGCCTTCGATCAGCCGCCCAGCGCGTGGCCGTGTCGCGCGGAGACAGTAGATCCGTCGTGGGTCAAGGGCCTGAAGAATTCGCCGGTCATTCAACGTTTCTTGACGATCTCCTCGGAGATCCTCTCGCGACCCCGTCCACTGGACGAAAACACTGTCACGCAGGTGGTCTACGAGAGGGCCAGACTGATGGGCGTGCACGCAGGGATCTGCTTGCCTTCGCGTCCATTGGTCAGCGACCGAGTCAAACGCAGCTTCGACCCTCTATGGGTCGATTCGGTCCTGCCCGGACTGCTCGATAAGCCGGCT
>CAYSOD010000796.1:0-1760 GCA_964432385.1 uncultured Rubrivivax sp. | reverse complement strand
AGGTAGTAGATGAGCCCGGCAAAGAACAGCCAGAAGGCATACAGAAGGATCTGGGCCAGATCGACATAGCCCGTGATGGCGCCGAATTGCATGGTGTTTCTCCTTGGGAGTGGCGGCTAACCCGGCAGGTCGGCCAGGCCGAACTTGCGCGGTACGGTAGGGGTGGCGACGGACTTACCGACCAAGGGTCCGATCGCCACCAGGGTGATGAAGAGCAAGAGCATTTCCACGTGGTAGACCACGCTGTAGCCGGTGACGGGCATGGCCAGGGCGCTGCCCAGGGCGCCTTGGGTGGCCAAGCCGGAGGCGATGTCTCGCAGCGCGCCGCCGAAGGCCACTGAGGCACCGGTGGCGGTGGCTTGCACGGCGCCCCACGCGCCCAGCGCCAGGCCGACGAAGGCCCGCTCTTCCATGCGCATGGCCGCAGACAGAGTGCCCACGGCAAACAACCCGCCGCCAAAGCCGATGCCCAGAGATCCAGCGCGGAAGAGCCAGTCCGCATCCATGGGAGCGGCGAATATGACGGCCGAGAAGGCGGGCAAGCCCGCCAGAGCACCATAGGCGGCCAGGCGGGTGGGGTCGACTCCCCGCGAGAGTTGGCGCGCTGCCCAAGCAAAGCCCAGGAGCGACCCCACTGCCATGACGGCGGTCAGCGCGCTCGTCTCGCCCACCGTCAGACCCAGGATCTCGCCACCGTAAGGCTCCAGGACGATGTCCTGCATGTTGAAGGCGGCCGTGCCCAAGCCTACAGCCCACAGAAAGCGTCTGGCGCGGCCGTTGCGGATGAAGCGCTGCCAGGCCGGCAGGAATGGTGCCTCGGGCTGCGCTTTCAGGGCCGCTGCACGCGCGGGATCGCGCGCCTCCTGCTTCCACAGGGCCACGCTGTTGACCAGCAGGGTGACCACCGCGCTGCCTTGCACCACTTGGACCAGACGCTGGGGCGAGAAGTCGGCCAGCAGCAGGCTGAACACGAGGCCGCTGCCCACCATGCCCAGCAGCAGCATCACGTACATGAGCGCCACCACACGGGGCCGCGTCTCGTCGCTGGCCTGGTCGGTGGCCAGGGCCAGACCCGCTGTCTGTGCCGTCTGCAGGCCGATGCCCACCACCAGGAAGGCAAAGGCTGCCGCCGAGGGTGCCACCCAATCGGGCACTTGCACGGCCCCGCCACCAGACAGCAGCAGCACCGCAAACGGCATGATGGCCAGCCCGAAGAACTGCAGCATCGTGCCCGTCCAAATGAAGGGCACGCGGCGCCAGCCAAAGGCTGAGCGGTGGGTGTCGGAGCGGAATCCCGTGAACGCGCGCAGGGGGGCTGCCAGCACCGGCAAGCCCACCATCAGGGCCACCAGCCAGGCCGCCACGCCCAGCTCCACGATCATCACACGGTTGAGCGTTCCCACCATGAGCGCCGTGGCCATGCCCACCGTCACCTGGAACAGCGACAGACGAAGCAATCGCGACAAAGGCAGATCCGCGCTGGCCGCGTCGGCAAAGGGCAGGTATCGCGGCCCCAGCCGCGACCACACCTGGATGACGCGCACCCCCACGGGCTTGCGGCCCTTGGCAGCCTTGTTGAGGCTCAACGCACCACCTCCAGGGCCTGCGAGGTGTAAAAGCCGCTCGAAATGCGCTGCGTACGCCCGCTGTGCCAGCCGGCGAGGCCGCTCGCGCGCCGCACCATGGCGCGCAGCTCCACCTCCGACATGGGCTCGATCCAGGGCGCCCGGTTGCTGCTGGGGAACAGTCGGCCCACCGAG
>CAYSOD010000795.1:0-1763 GCA_964432385.1 uncultured Rubrivivax sp. | reverse complement strand
CGATCGCCTGCGCGATCGGCCCCGGTTCCGCGCACTGCACCGCGAGCACGGCGGTGCGCGCGGTGAGCGTCTCGAAGGCCTCGGCAGGTGACGCGAAGGACTTGCCCTCGACGAGCGGCGCGAGCACCGAGGTGGCGAGCCGCGCGCGGTGTTCCGCACCCACGGTCGGGAAGTTGCACCAGACCTCGCCCCAGCCTTGCGCGCCGTCGGTGTCGGTGAGACGGACGAACACCGCCGGCCGGTCGCGCATGATGCCGAATGAGGTCTGCACCGGCGTGTCGATCGGGCAGCGCAGGACGAAGGTTTCCAGACGGGCCAGGTTCAGCATCAGGTCACCAGGTCCATGTCGAAGTGGATGTAGTCGCCCCGGTAGGTGATCTCCCCCAGGTACAGCACCGTGCCGTCAGGTGCGGTGAAGACCCGCCGCACCTCGGCCACCGGCGCGTTCAGCGGCAGTTCCAGCAGCTGCGCCACCTCCAAATCGGCCGTGGCGATGGACAGCGTCTGCCAGGCGCGTGCGATGCGCACCTTGGGCAACTCCAGCAGCACCGGGATCACGGTCTCGTTCAAAAAGCGCTTGGGCGCCAGGCGGAACACCCGCTCGTCCAGGTGAATGGAGATCACGCAGTAGGCCACGTCCTGGCGCGAGTGCACGCGGCGCAGGAAGCGGTAGCTGGGGGCGGGTTGGCCATCGCTGTCGCGCAGCGCGGGCATGGCTGCCGTGTCCTCGATCAGCGTGAGCTTGGGCTTGTCCTCCCGGTACACGTCGGCCAAGTCGCGCAGGTTGGTCTCCAGGCGCAGCCAGCGATCAGGCCCGGCCTGGGCGGTGACGAAGGTGCCGCGCCCACGTTGGGGCGACACAAGGTTCTCGCGCGCCAGCCGCTCGATGGCCTGTCGGACGGTGACGCGCGCCACGCCGAACTCGGCCACCAGCGCGTCCAGCGAGGGCAGCAGGTCGCCCTGTTTCCACACGCCGCGGGCGATGCGCTGGCGCAGGAGATCGGCCAGCTGGGCATAGCGGGGCAGGGGGCTGTGGCTGAAGGTGTCGCGCAAGGGTTTGAAGGTGCGGGCGGTGTGTCGGGGTTCGCGCTATTGTGCTGAACGTCCTACTTATAGTACCTTTTGGCATGGGCCTGCAAACACCGGAGTTGTACCCACTGCGTTGCACCGTTGGGATGGCGTGCATCCTGGCGCTGACCGCACGCCGCACCAGCGTTGGCCAAGAGCCTGCAGCCGCGACAGCGCCCGCGCGGCGGAGATGGGCTCGGTGAACCGCCTCCTGTGGACGCTGGCCCCCTGGGCCGTGCTGTTGCTGCTGTGGTACTCCATCGCCTACTCCGGACTCGTCAACCCGGCCTTGGTGCCCACGCCTCATGCGGTGGCTGTGCGCGCGTGGGCTTTGCTCAGCCAGGACCGCCTGCCGCGCGACATCTGGATGTCCACCCAGCGCGTCTTCATCGGTGTGGCCTGCGGCATCACGCTGGCTGTGCCTGTGGGCTTCGTTCTGGGCTGGTACCCGGGGGTGCGGCGCTTCATCGACCCCCTGATCAACTTCTTTCGCGCGCTGCCGCCCATTGCGCTGATCCCGCTGGTGATCGTCTACTTTGGCATCGGCGAGCCGGCCAAGGTGATCATCCTGCTGTACGCCTCGTTCTTCGCCGGCGTGATCGTGATGTACGAGGGCATCGCCCAGATCAGCCCGATCTACGTGCGGGTGTCGCGCACCCTGGGTGCCACCGATGGCGAGATCTTTCGCAAGGTGG
>CAYSOD010000794.1:0-1763 GCA_964432385.1 uncultured Rubrivivax sp. | reverse complement strand
GCCACGCAGCCCTGGCGTCAGTGGGAGGCTACGCTGGGCCTGGGGCACAGCACGGCGCGCGCGCCCCTGGCGGGCAGCAAGCCGCCGCTGGACGGCGTGTTTGGGGGCTTGGCCTGGCGCCCGGCACTACCCGCCGGCATGAGCCTGCCCGGCACGCTGACCCTGGCCGCGGAGTACGACGGCCGGCAGGCCCTGGCAGGCGCGCGCTGGACCTCTCCTGCCCTGCCTGCGATGGCCAATGCGCGGGTGACGTTGGGCCTGCATCACAGCCTGGCCAACGGTGCAGCGATGCCCGCAGCCACCGCCTGGACGCTGGGCTTGTCGCTGCCCGTTGGTGAGAACGACCGTAAGCTGGCCGCGCAGCAACCCGCCGCAGACCGCCTGGCAGCCCTGGCGTCTGCCCCGCCGGCGGCTGTAACCCAATCCCCCAGCGCGCTGCTGGGGGAGGTGAAGTCTCGGCTGGTGGCTCTGGGGCTGGAGCATGTGCGTGTGGGCCGCCTGGCCGATGGCGGCTGGGCCGTGACCTACCAGAACCACCGCTTCGGCCGCAACGAGGTGGATGCACTGGGCTTGGTAGCGGGTGTGGCGGCTCAGGCCGCCCCCGCAGCCGTGACGCGCCTGGTGGTGGTTGCACTCAAACAGGGCCTGCCTGCGTTGACCTTGCGCACCGAGGCACCCGCCTGGCGAGACTTTCTGCGCACCGGCGCCACGGCGGCCTTGCGTGACGTGACGCGAGTGATGCGCGGCAATGCGCTGGAAGGCGGGGTGGACTGGCTCGCAGACCAAGACAGCGGCGGCACCCGGGTTCAACTGCAGTTGAGCCCAGAGGTGGCCTACACCGTCGGCACCGAAGTGGGCATGTTCGATTACGTTCTGTCGGGCCGCATCCAGGCCACCGCACCTTTGTGGCCGGGTGGTCAATTGGTGGTGATGGGCCAGCAAATCGTGGACAGTTCTCGCCAAGGCAAGGAAGGCGGTGGCTTGAGCGTCATGCGGCCGCCGGAGGGCCTACAGACGTTAGCCCTGCACCAGACCCTGTGGCTGGGGCGCCGGGCCGTGCTGGGGGCTGCGGTAGGACGTTTCGAGTATGGTGCCTGGGGCGCGGAGAGTGAGGCCATTGGCTTTGTTGCGGGCCGAGATGACGTGATCCGCTTGAGAGGGCGCGCCGTCGTGAAAAGCGACGACCTGCCCTCGGGCGCCGAAATAGCCGGTGCTGCCAGCTACCGCTGGGTGGGCACACCCAACCTGTGGGCCGAGGTGGGGCTTCAGCGCTTCACCGACGGCAGCACCGGGCCCACCGCGGTGGTGAGCCGCTGGTGGGGAGATGTGGGCACGCACCTCTTCTACCGGCGCGGCGGTTCGCGCCAATACGTGGGCATCGAGTTCACGGTACCGCTGACCCCGCGCTCCAGCCAGGCCACCGGAAACGTCCACATTCAGGGCGATGCCCACTGGACGCGTGGAGTGCGCACCTTGGTGGCCAACCCGATCAACGCGGTAGAGCCCAACAAGGTGAGAGATCTTCGCCTGGCCTGGGAGCTCGATACGCGCACCTTGAACGGCGGACGATTGGGGCCGGAGTACGTGATGTCCCAACTGCCGCGCATGCGGGAGGCGTTCTTCCTGTACGGGATGCAGCCAGTCCCCAAATGAGGACGTAAAAAAGGGTCGCTTACGCAACCCTTTTTTGCTCTGGTTCGAACCTCCATGGCGGCGCACGAAACCCATGCGCCGCATTCAGGCCTTGCTGCTCAGACAACTTA
>CAYSOD010000793.1:0-1767 GCA_964432385.1 uncultured Rubrivivax sp. | reverse complement strand
GGGGGGGTTGATCCGTGAACAGGCTCATCGCGCCGCCGGCGTCAAATTCGAGCGCCACGCGAAACGATTCCCACAAGGCGCGAAGGAATCCGGGAGTGCCCAGCGACTTAAACACCTCTACCAATGCGGCCGAGCCTGCGCCGTCGAGCGGCAGCGACAGGCGATGCGACGGGGGTGGGGCGGCTTGTGTCATGGTCAACTGTGGCTTGGTGCTCAACGCCAGCAGCCCTAGTCTGCCACGGGCGGGGTTGCCAACTCGGGCCCTGGCCAGGCCCGACCGCGCCAGTGGGCGTTCCATAGAGCGAAGGGCCTACCTGACTGGCTGCGGCCGCTGTCGAGCAGTCGGCGACATAAGACCATCCGGCTATTTGGCACCGATAGAGCCTGGTCTATCGTGACCGAAGACCCGCTGTGCGCGGGGTTCTGTCATCGTCAACTGCGCCAATCTTGTCGGGAGTGCCGCTCATGGATCTTTGCCGCCCCAGTTCCGCCATGCCGAACCGCCAGCGCCAGCGCACTCCCGTGGCGCTGGCCGTTGCTGCAGCATTGATGGGTTCGCTTGGTGTTGCCCCGACCTTGGCGCAGACCACTCCAGCCAAGGACAAGGAGGAGACGGCCGACGCCCAGCGCATCGTGATCACCGCCGGCAAGCGCCGACAGATGCAGAGCGACGTGGCCGGAACCGTGACCGCTGTCGATGGTGCGAAGCTGGAGCGTCTGGGCAGCACCGATTCCGAAGACGTCATGAAGTTGACGCCGGGCGTGCAGTTCAACAAGGGCCCGGCCGACGCCTCGCTGCTGTCCATCCGCGGGATCAGCACCAACTCCAATGCCAACAACCAGGGCTTCACGCAGGCGCCGACGGGCATCTACATCGAGGACGTGCCATTCACCGACCCGTTTGCCTTCGTGTCGGTGCCGGATCTCGCCCCGTTCGACCTGGAGCGCGTGGAGGTGCTGCGGGGTCCTCAGGGCGCGCTGTACGGGTCCTCGTCCCTCGGTGGCGCCATCCGTTATCTGCTCAACAAGCCCAACACCCGCCAGACCGAAGGCTCCGTCCTGACGAGCTTCTCGTCCATGAGCGGTGGTGGCAGTGGCTGGTCGACCGCGGCGATGGCCAATCTGCCGCTGGCGGACGGCAAGGCCGGCCTGCGCGTCGTGCTGAATGCCCGCAAGGACCCGGGATTCATCGACAACATCGGGACGGGGATCCAGAACAGCAACAGCAACCGCGTGGACGGTGGAAGGGCGATCTTCACCTACCGGCCGAACGCCGACTTCGATGTCACGGCCATCTACCTGCGTCAGCAGAGCGAGCAGAAGGACGGTTCTGGCATTTCGACCTTCGACTATGTCACCGGCAACGGCTACAGCCTGACCCCGCCGAGCCGCAATGAAGTGAAGACGGCGTTCCCGCAGAACTTCAAGTCGATGTTTGACCTGGGAACCGTTCAGGTCAACGCGAATGTCGGCAGCCTGCGCCTCACCTCGCTGACGGGCTACCAGACCAAGGAGCGCATCCTCCGCGAAGACTTCAGCCGCGACTTCTTCGACCCCGCCTTCCTGGGCGACCGCTGGACCAGTGACACGGACCTCCACACCCGCACGCTGACCCAGGAGTTTCGCTTGACGCCTGTGAAGGCCGGGGCTGTGAACTGGTTGGTCGGCGCCTTCTGGATGGACGGCCAGGTTCGGCGCGACCAGAAGGTCTTTGCGGAGCCGCGAGGCGCAACGCCCGATCTGAGGTTCCGCCGCTCCGGCACCGCG
>CAYSOD010000792.1:0-1773 GCA_964432385.1 uncultured Rubrivivax sp. | reverse complement strand
AGAACCCGGCGATCCTGGAGCAGTTGGCGCAGACCAACTGATCGGCGTGGCCCCGGCGCCATGGCGCTTTCACCGACACCTGATCGCCGGCGTTGACCCGCCTGCAAACCCTTGCTGTAAAGTGTGGTTATCAGGGAGGCCGGGTAGAAGTCGCGCAGTCCTGACGCGGCGTCTTGAGGCAGGGGCTGATCATGTTGTTCGTCGTCATTGGCGTCATTGCGCTGGGCCTGAAGATTTCGGGCCACACCGTGATCGCCACGCTGGACTGGTGGTGGGTGCTGTCGCCGTTTGCGCTGGCGGTGGTTTGGTGGTTGGTGTCTGACTCTCTGGGTTTGACCCAACGCGACCAGATGAAGAAGATGGAGCGCCGCAAGGAAGAGCGGCGCCAGAAGCAACTGGCGGCACTTGGGATGAAGGATCGCCGGACAGCCCGCGGTGACAAGGCATTCGAGGGCGCGCTGACGCGCCCCGCGTCCACCATCATTCCCGAGCAGTTGGCGGCCAAGAAGCCCAAGGAATGATCAGCCCGCCGGGTGCAGAGCAGGCCCCCGCGGGGGCCTGTTGCGATGCTCAGTCGCCGTCGAGTACCGCCCCCGTGCTGGCGCTGGAAGCGTTGCGGGAGAACTTGGCCAGCACCCCCCGGGTGTAGCGGGGAGCAGGCTGCTTCCAAGTGGCGCGCCGGGCGGCGATCTCGGCCTCGGGCACGTTCAGCTGCAGCAGCAATTGGTGCGCGTCGATGGTGATGGAGTCACCCTCGTGCACCAGCGCAATCAGGCCCCCTGCGAAGGCTTCCGGAGCGACATGGCCCACCACCATGCCCCAGGTGCCGCCTGAGAAGCGGCCGTCGGTGATGAGGCCCACGCTCTCGCCCAGACCCTGGCCGATGAGCGCGCCGGTGGGCGCCAGCATCTCCGGCATGCCGGGGCCGCCCTTGGGGCCCAGATAGCGCAGCACCATCACGTCACCCGCCTTGATCTGGTTGGCCATGATGGCGGCCAGCGCTGACTGTTCGTCGTCAAACACCCGTGCCGGGCCGGTGATCACCGGGTTCTTCAGGCCGGTGATCTTGGCCACACAGCCTTCAGGCGACAGGTTGCCCTTCAGGATGGCCAGGTGGCCTTGGGCGTACATCGCCTTGTCAATCGTGCGGATGACCTTCTGGTCGGCGCGGGGCACGTCCGGCACGTCGGCCAGGTTCTGCGCCACCGTCTTGCCGGTGATGGTCATGCAGTCGCCGTGCAACAAGCCGGCGTTGAGCAGCACCTTCATCACCTGGGGGATGCCGCCTGCACGGTGTAGGTCGATGGCCATGAAGCGGCCGCTGGGCTTCAAGTCACAGATCACGGGCACCTTGCGGCGTACGCGCTCGAAGTCATCGATGGTCCACTCCACGCCCGCCGCGTGCGCAATCGCCAGGAAGTGCAGCACGGCGTTGGTGGAGCCTCCCGTGGCCATGATCACGGAGACGGCGTTTTCGATGGACTTCTTGGTGACGATGTCGCGCGGTTTGAGGTCGGCCTTGACCGCCTCCACCAGCACGCGCGCCGCCTCCGAGGTGTAGGCGACGATGGGGTCTTCCACGTTGGCCATCGTGGAGGAGAAGGGCAGGCTCATGCCCAGCGCCTCGAAAGAGGACGACATCGTGTTGGCGGTGTACATGCCGCCGCAGGAGCCGCTGCCCGGAATGGCGCGCTTTTCGATCTCGCAGAAGTCCTCCTCGCTCATCTTGCCGGCGCTGAACTGGCCCACGGCCTCGAAGACGCTGACGATGTT
>CAYSOD010000791.1:0-1775 GCA_964432385.1 uncultured Rubrivivax sp. | reverse complement strand
GGCCGAGGGCTCGCCCAGGCGGTTCTCGATGCGGGTGGCCCCGTCACCCGGTCCGCCCACCACGCGCAACAGGGCGCCTCGGTTGTCGCGCCCCCAGAGCACGGCCTGTGGCGCCAGCGCGTTGGGCCGGAAGCGGCCGTAGGCGTTGACCGTGGGCGCGCACAGCGCCGCCAGAGCCGGGGCATGGGCCAGCAGGCCGGCCAGCCATTGCGAGCCCACACCCGACAGGGTGTGCGGGGCCTCCTGCGCCGTGGTGCCGGGGGCGGGCTCCTCCCGCGTGAAGGCATTGCGGCCCGTGGCCCGGTCGATCACCGAGTGGTGCAGGTGCCAGCCGCTGGACATGATGTTGGGAAAGGGCGGGCGGCACACGAAACTGGCGTGGTAGCCCGCGCGGCGCAGCGCCTGGCGCACGCCGTTGCGAAACAGCACCATCGCGTCGGCGGCGGCCAACGCATCCATCACGTCGAACACCGCCTCGAACTGACTGGGCCCGAGCTCGATCTCGAGCGAGCGCAGCGGTAGGCGCAAGCCCTGGGCTGTGTGCTGAACAATCCGCAGCGCCTCCTCGGCTTGGTCGCCCCACTCTTCGCTGAGCAAGTGGTAGCCCGGATGCAGCATCTGCACGGCCGGTGGTTCGTGCGGCCAGGCAGCAGCCATCGGGTCCAACCGCGCATCGGTGATGCGGTAGATGTGGAACTCCACCTCCAGGCCGCAGCGCAAACCATACCCCGCCTCGGACAGTTCATGCAAAGCGCGCTGCAGCACGCGACGCGTGTCGAAAGGCACGGGGCGGGCATCGGCAAACCAGGCCTGCGCCAGCATGGCCCCCGTCTCCGGGGCCCAAGGCAGCACGTGAAAGCTCGCCGGGTCGGGCAGCAGCATGAGGTTGCCCGCGAACTCGAAGCCCGGCAGCTGCTCGCGCACCGAGGCGTCAAACACCGGCCAGGCCGTGCGGTCTGAGGTGTCCTTCAGCAGCATGGTGCCCACCAAGCCCACGCCGTTGTCCAGCGCGTCGTGCAGGGCGTCGGGCATCAGGGTCTTGCCGCGCATGACGCCGTGGGTGTCGCACCAGGCGATGCGTACCCGCTCGAGCTTGCGCGCGCGCACCGAGCGCAGCAACTCCTCAAGCGCGGCTTCTCGGCCGTAGTCCGACAGGCCGCAGCGGGCCGCAAAGGTCATCATGCGTTGCTGCCTGAGGCCGCCAGGCGTTGCTCGCGCCACAGGCCCAGCTTCTCCTGCGCCACGCGGTCGGAGTAGGAGAACAGCACCAGATCCTCATCGGCCTGCAGGGTGTGCGCCACCCAGCCCGGCACCACCACCACGTCGTGCGGCACCACCTCGTAGCGCTGGCCGCCCACGTCGAAGCGGCCCCGCCCCTCCACCACGATGAAGACCATGCTGTCGCTGCTGCGGTAGGGCTGGGTTGCAAAACCGGCGGGCAGCAGCCGAATCATGGTGGCCATGGTGGGCATGGCCCAGCCGCCGTCGGCCGGGTTGATGTAGCGCATGAGGTGGCCGGTGTGCGGGTCCGGTGCGCCAGCGCGGGTGAGCGCTTGCAAGGCTTCGCGGGTGCGGTCGTAGGGGTAGTTGAAGACGGGTGAATTCAGGGAGCCCGGTGTCCATCCCACGGGCAGCAGGCCTGCACCGTAGCGCGCCAGTGCGTCGCCGACCGGGCGCTCCACGGGGGCCTGCGCCTGGTCGTGGTCTTCGCGGAAGGTGCTGTTGAAGAAGGCGACGAGCGGAATGTCCAAGCCGTCCAGCCAGACCATGGGCCC
>CAYSOD010000790.1:0-1776 GCA_964432385.1 uncultured Rubrivivax sp. | reverse complement strand
GCTGGAGCCGGTGCCGCGCTGGTCCACCGTGGTGGCGGTGTCACCCATGCGCAGGTTCACGCGCTCCATCGGCAGGTCGAGTTCATCGGCCACGATCTGAATGAGGGCCGTGGGGATCCCGAGACCCGCATCGATCTTGCCCACCGAGGCGGTCACCCGACCCTGCGCATCGATGGCCAGCCAGGAGTCCAGTTGCCCGCCCGGCAAGCCGGATGACCCCCCCGGCCCGTCGTCCGACTGCGCGGCGGCGGGCCAGGCCACGGCCACCACCAGGCCAGCACTGCCTGCCAGGAACTCGCGGCGTTGGAGTGACAGCCCGTTGCTCATCGAGGTCTCCAAGCGCTCAGGGGCTGGCGATCGACGGCGGGCGCTGGCCTGACACCGGCGGGAAGGCAGCGGCGTGGAGCCATCGGCGTCAACCCGCGGCTCGCAAGGCGATCACCTGCTGCGCCGCACGCTTGACCGCACGCAGCACGCTGACCTGGGTGCCGCAGCGGCACTTCAGGCCAGACAGGGCTTCGCGCCACTGATGATCAGTTCGCTCGGGTTGCGCTTCGACCAGGGCTGCAGCCGTCATGATCCAGCCGTTGATGCAATAGCCGCACTGGGCCGCCTGCTCATCGATGAAGGCCTGCTGCACAGGGTGCAAGGCGCTGGAGGCGTTGCCTCTCGCCCTGGTCTGCTGCCACCGTGCCGCGAGCCCCTCCAGTGTGGTGACCTCGCGGCCAGCCACAGCCCCCACGGGCAGCACACAGGACCGCGCCGGCTGGCCATCGAGCTGCACGGTGCAAGCGCCGCATTGGGCCAGGCCGCAGCCGAAGCGAGGGCCCTGCTGGTCCAGATCGTTGCGCAAGACGTACAGCAACGCGGTCTGCGGCTCGGCCTGGCAGGACGCAGCGCGGCCATTGAGTCGAAAGGAGATGGTGGTGGTCATGTCCACAACACAAAAAGGTGCCTCAAAACGTTGTGCGCATCCTCAGCAAACATGGTCGGCCCGCCAAAGCAACGAGGGAATCCCCGGCCGCTCACAAGTTCGCTTTTTCGCCCGGTTTGATCAGCGCGTCAATCATGGAAGACCAGCGTTCCGCCGAGAAGAACGACCGAGCCATTGCAACCAGCCGCACCGTTGGGGGTGTGCGAGGCGGCCTGTCGGCAGCCGCCACCTGTCGCATACTTCGTCGACGCAAGGAGCTGACCATGATTCTCGAAGTTGCCGACATCCGCATCCATCCCGGCCAGCAGGCCGCTTTTGACGAGGCCATCCAGCGCGGCCTGACCACCGTGGCGGTGCGCGCCAAGGGCTTTCGGGGATGGAAGGTCAACAAGGGCATCGAGAGCCCCGAGCGCTACCTGCTCATGATCTTCTGGGACACCCTGGAAGACCACACCGTGGGCTTTCGAGGCGGCCCGCTGTTCCCGGAATGGCGCGCCATCGTCGGGCCGTTCTTCGCCGCGCCACCGTCGGTGGAGCACTTCGAGCTGTTGGGCAAGTCTGACGACTGATCCGGCGCGGGCGGGGGCGGCCGAGCCGGAGCCCCCGGCGCAAACACGAGAGGTACGTATGAGCGAGCCCCTGTCTGCCCCGGCGTCAGGCCGCGGCGCGGCCCTGGCGGCGGCAGCGCGCCACTTCGACGACGGCGATTTCGTTCGCGATCTGGCCCGACGGGTGGCCATCCGCACCGAGAGCCAGAACCCCGACAGCGGCCCGGCACTGGGTGCCTACCTCAGCAATGAGTTGGCGCCCTGCCTGGCCACGCTGGGCTTCACCAGCCAGGT
>CAYSOD010000789.1:0-1786 GCA_964432385.1 uncultured Rubrivivax sp. | reverse complement strand
GCCATCCCGCCCTGGGATGCGCTCCACACGCGCACCGATGGATTCGTAATCGTCCTGAACCTGAGCCGCCATTCGGGCCATCGCCTCAGGAACGTCCGTCGGGCTCTCGATGGAGATCCACCGCTGGATACCGGTGACTATTTCATCCAGTTTGATGCCAGACATCGATGATGAAACCTCGGTCATGGGGTCGAACAATGGATAACAAAGTATCCAATTGGAGCATGAAACCAATCAACTGCTCAGCCGGGCCCCGCGGCCTGCATCGTGATCGTGGGCTGGCCGCCGGCCGCCACCATGAGCTGGCCGAACCCTTCCATCTTGAGCGCTTTCGCGCCGGCCGGCTCATCTACGAGCCCGCGGCGTGAAGGGGCATCGCGCATTGAGACCAAGGGTCCCGACGGCCAGGCTTCTCGTCGCAGGGTTCAAAGAACGTCAGATCAACGTGTTCCTGCACAGCCCTGACATCCCGGCGGACCTGCCAGTCCCGGTTCAGTGCCAGGTCCGGTCTCGGAAGGCGTTGAGCTGCTTGAGTGAGGCCGCATCCAGATGCGGCAGCAGGTCCGTCAGGCCGCGCCTGCCGACTGGGCCGCCGGGACGTTGATGGTCAAACTCGCTGGAACTCACTTTGGAGAGCGTTTGGCACCGTCGTCCATGAAGTCGATCTGCAGGTTCAGAATGTCCATCTTTGACATAGCTTGTTAACATGGATCGGGTTTCGGACAAGGAGATTGCTGGTGGGCATGAACGTCAACCTCACGCCGCAGCTCGAAGAGCTGGTGCGGGCCAAAGTCGCTTCAGGCATGTATTCGTCCGCCAGCGAGGTCGTTCGTGAGGCGCTGCGATGCATGGACGAACAGGACCGGTTACGCGCCGCCAAGCTTGAAAAGTTGCGTGACGACGTTCGCCAGGGACTGAACAGCGGGCCCAGCAAGACCTGGAGCGCCGAAGAGGCCAAGCGCGAAGGCCGCGCCCGGCGTGCCCGCAGTCCCGAGTAGCCTGAGATGGCACATGTCACTCGCCGCCCGTTGGCGGCGGCAGACATCCTCGACATTTGGGATTACATCGCCGAAGACAGCCTGGAGCAGGCTGATCGGTGGGTGGACAAGCTGGACGAGAAGTTCGAACTCTTGGCGATACAGCCCATGATCGGTCGGGCCAGAGTTGAACTGGCCGCCGATCTGCGCAGCTTCCCTTTCGGACGCTACGTCATCTTCTATGTGCCGACCTACGACGGAATTGACGTCGTACGCGTGCTGCACAGTGCCCGTGACGTGGATGCGGCTTCTATCGACGAACCGTAGCCCGCGCGACAGCCCGGAAGATCACTTCATCACAACGCGAAACGGATGAGAGCCGAGGACTGACCACCTGCGTGCTGCGCGAGCGCACTTCAGGCTGAGCCAGGCCGTAGCCGGCTTGCTGGAGATCGACCTGCAGGCTGGTCAACCCGCCTTGCGACACCAGCGAAGCACCTTGCGAACAGGACGCGAAAAGGACGCGAAAAGGACGCGAAAAGGACGCGAAAAGGACGCGAAAAGGACGCGAAGGGCCGGCGCGCAACGTCAAACATGGCTGATGCGCTGTATTGAACCGCTAAAAGTGCACTGATGCATGATTTGGTGGAGTAGGACCCGGTCTTGTCAATCCGTGACTTCCTGTCGTGCACGGCTCGCAAGTAAAAAGACAGTGCTGTATGCTTTGCGAATGGCTAATCTGGTGCCCAAAGTCCCGGCAACTGCCTGGCTGGCTGCCGCACGCGACATGCTCGTCGAGGAAGGCATTG
>CAYSOD010000788.1:0-1794 GCA_964432385.1 uncultured Rubrivivax sp. | reverse complement strand
GGCGGCGAGGATGGCCCCGCCACCGGCCAGTCGGATGAACTGACGGCGCGCAAGGCTCGTTTGCTCTTGCGTGCCAATGAAAGCTTGCGGTGGAGGGAAGCTGGGCATGGTGGGCTCCTGTGTGGACCAAGGGATGCCCTCATGGTGCAAGGCCATGGCGCCAGTGACCAGACCGCCGCATGCATGTCTGGCATGCAGGCTTGCATGGGCGCAGGCCCGGTGCGCTTTGGCGGCATGGCCTATGTGCCCGGCTGCCCCTCGTTTCACAGGGCGGTCACGCCAACAGGTTGCGCTTGAGCGTCGTGACCGTGCTGGCTTTAAACTGGTCACCTAACTAGTCAGTTTCAGGGGGGTCAACCATGCAGACATGGCCTGTACAGGACGCCAAGGCGCGGTTCAGTGAGTTCCTGGACACCTGCCTGGCCGAAGGCCCGCAGATGGTGACCAAGCGGGGTGCCGAGGCCGCCGTGCTGGTGCCAGTGGACGAATGGCGGCGACTCCAGGCCGCCACCCTGCCGTCGCTCAAGCAACTCCTGCTGCAGGACACGGCACGCACGGAGCTTGTCATCCCTGCCCGCGGGTCTGCGCGCAGGCGGACGCCGGCCGCCGCGAGGTGAGTGAGATGTACCTCCTCGACACCAATGTAGTTTCGGAACTGCGCAGGCCCAAGCCTCATGGCGCCGTGCTCGCATGGTTCCAAGGGCTCGAAGACACGATGCTTCATCTCTCCGCAGTGACCATTGGCGAGATCCAGGCCGGTATTGAAATCACGCGCGAGCAGGACGGGACCAAGGCGTCGGAAATCGAAGACTGGCTGGAGATCGTGGCCAGCGCATACAACGTGCTTCCGATGGATGCGAGGACCTTTCGGGCATGGGCACGCTTGATGCACAGGCGCTCGGAAACCGTGTACGAGGACGCCATGATCGCGGCCACAGCCAAGGTTCACGGACTGACGGTGGTGACTCGGAACATCGCTGACTTCAAGCCCTTTGGCGTGCCGTTGTTCAACCCGTTCATAACTTGAGCTGGCGGGCTCGGGTCAAGCCGTCCATTCCTTGATGACCCGAGAACGAAACCCAGGTGATTCATCCATCACCCTCATCACCCTCTTGAGGACCTTGGCGAGAATCCGGCGTCTGCGCCCCGTCCTGAAGTGCCTTCATGCGAAGTGCCGCCGCGATGCCAGCAGCGGCACACCGAACATCAGCGCGGTTCCTGTGTTCAGCAGCACATTGCCCCAGACCCCGTGGGCGATGGAGAAGGTGGTGTCGATGACGTACCACCCGAGCAAGGGCCAGGTGATCGCGTTCCACGCAAAGCGCTCGCCCGCTCGGAAGGGCCCGCGCGCCAGCATGATGATGACCATCATCCACCCGGCCATGACGGCGCCGATGATGCCGTTGGCAAACCGCAGATAGCCCTGGATTTCGGGGGGCATCGCCACTGGGCTGGTGGGTTGCTGGAAGTACACGAGGTAGAAGAACGCCTCCCCCAGCGAGGGCGCGAGCATGAGCACGGCGCTCAAGACGAGCACCACCGCAGCGGCCATCTGGATCAGGCGGGACCAGAAATGCAATGCCCATTTGTTCATCGAAGTGCTCACTTGCTAGGTGGTGGTCACGGTCTTTACTCCGCCGTCCTCCGCTGGATCTCGACGATCGCGCGCTCGAGCGTGGCGTCTCGGCCTGCGACCGGCGTGACCTCGATGTGAGGCCGCACGGGCCCGAGGTCGGATTCGTCGCCGCTCGCGCGGATGAACATCTTCTGGCTGAAGGACACGACGCACCGGGA
>CAYSOD010000787.1:0-1799 GCA_964432385.1 uncultured Rubrivivax sp. | reverse complement strand
TTCATAGGCATCAAAGCCGGCGCCGATCCAGGTGCCGCACCAGGCGTTGATGGCATCCTCGCTGGCGCCAAAGTTCTTGCGCAGGTATTCCAGAATGCGGCGGTTGTTGACCGGGTGGGTGTCGCAGCCAATGACAGCCGCCAGTGCACGTACCCGGGCACGGCGCTGCGGATCGCGCGGCAGCAGGGCCGGTGTGGGGTATTTTTCTTCCAGCCATTCGATGATGGCCGGCGACTGGATCAGCACCTCGCTGCCGGTGTCGAGCGCCGGCACCATCTGTTGCGGGTTGATGGCGCGAAAGGCCTCGCCCAGATGCTCATCCACCCGCAGGTCCACCGCCACGTATTCGGGGGACAGCCCTTTGAGGTTGAGCGCAATGCGCAGCCGGTGCGAGGTGCCGCTGCGGAAAAAGTTGTAGAGCTTCATGGCGTGTTCCGGGTGGGTGACTGCAGGGCCGTCAGGCACAGCGTGTCTGGCCTTGATTTTTTCATGTCCTGGTCCGCTTGTCGCGGCCGTTTTTATTCAATCGGCAGCGCCAATGTCCAGCGCGACTTCGGCCACACCCTCGACGCGACCGGTGATCCGGTCGCCGGGGACCACCGCGCCCACGCCTTCGGGGGTGCCGGTGTAGATCAGGTCGCCGGGTTGCAGGTGGTAGTAGGTGGACAGATCGGCAATGATTTCGCGGATGTTCCAGATCAGCTTGTCGATGCCGGAGGACTGCCGGGTCACCCCATTGACTTCCAGGGCGATGGCCCCCTGGTCGATCACCACGCCGGGCATGGGCACGATCGCGGAGCAGACCGCGCCTTGCTCGATGTCCTTGCCCGTGTCCCAGGGGCGGCCCTTGTCGCGGGCCGTCAGCTGCAGGTCACGGCGCGTCATGTCCAGGCCGGCAGCGTAGCCGTAGACCAGCTCATGGGCGTTGGCTTCGCTCACGCGAAAGCCGGTTTTGCCGATGGCAACCACCAGCTCCATTTCGTAGTGGTAGTTGCTGGTGCGCGGCGGATAGGCCACGGCCGCGCCGCTTTCCACCAGGCTTTGGGGCGACTTGGTGAAATAGAAGGCCTGCTCGACGCTTTTGTCGACTGGACGGCCCATCTCGACGGCGTGGGCGTGGTAATTGCGCCCGACGCAGAAGATACGGTTGACCGGAAAGCGTTCCTGCCGGCCACGAATGGGCAGGGACTCCACAGTGGGAGGGGTAAAGAGGTAAGTGTGCATTAGAAAATTTCCTGTCAAGGCGCCAGGCGCCGTCATGAATCAGCCCCGGTTCTCGTACACGCCGAGCTTGCGGTGCAGCGGTGACTCGTCGGCCATGAAGACAAACGCGGGCTGAGCGGCATGCAGGTTGGTCAGCGTCACGGCCTCGTAGCCGGGGGCGCAGCAGGTGTCGGCTTCGGCCAGGCGGAAGGTGCTGTCCATGATGCGGGCCTGCACCGCGCCCTCGATCAGGTGAAACACCTGTGCCGGCGAGCGCGCCGGCAGCCTCAGGCTCTGGCCCGGGCGCAGCATCAGGGCGTAAAAGCCCAGAATGTTTTCGGCGTCGTGGCCGGTTTCCGGGTTGATGTAGGTCACCTGCACACATTCCAGCGCCGGATCGTCGGCCGCCAGCGAGAGCAGGCTGGCGCGGATTTCAGCCCAGGGGTAGCGCAGCACCGGGTAGGCCTTGTGACTGCGTTCGAACACGCGCGTGGGCGCCACGCCGGCACGCACATGCTGGCGGTCACCCCGCCCGGTGTGGGTGTGCTGGCGATCGCCGTTGAGCTGGTAGCTCGCCCTCCTCGAGTACCGCCGTC
>CAYSOD010000786.1:0-1803 GCA_964432385.1 uncultured Rubrivivax sp. | reverse complement strand
GTGGATCCGCTGACCGTGCGCTTCGAGCTCGCCCTGCCTTTCCCGCCGCTAGATCGCGCGCTGGCCGTGCCGGTGGCTGCCATTGTGAACCCCAAGCTGGTGGCAGCGAACGAGAAGAATGGAGACAGCGCTGCCGCCTGGATGGCCGAACGTTCCGCTGGTAGCGGCCGCTATGTGGTCACAGCCTGGGACCGTGGTAGCAGCGTCACCCTCAAGCCGGCAACAGGTCGTGAAGCTGGCGCCTTCAAAGAGATTGTGTTTCGCGTGGTACCTAACCCATCGTCTCTACGCTCGCAAATTGAGAAGGGCGATGTCGACCTCGTGGAGCAACTCGGCGCGGCCGAGTCGCAACAGTATGGCGAGATCAAGAGCGTGACCATCGGCGAGATCCCGAGCGGCATGTCGCTGTCGTTTTTGACCCTGAATACCTCGCGTCCGCCGTTCAATGACATCCGGTTACGACAGGCTGTGGCCAAGGCTATCGACTACGAGGCGCTGGTCAAGAATGTGCTGGTCAACCGCGTCTCACCGCTGGCCAGTCCGCTGCCACCTGGCGTGCCCGGACACGACCCGGCAATTCCGTTTCCAAAGCGTGATCTGGCTGCCGCCAAAGCCCTGGTTGAGGCCGCAACGGGCGGCAAGGGACTGAAGGCAAGCCTAATGGTCTACGTTCCAGGCCCTGTAAGCCAGCTCATCCAGGCCAACCTGAAGGACGCTGGCATTGACATCACTTTGCAGAAGACAGCACCGGCAGCCTTTGATGCCAACCGCTCCTCTGGCGAGTTTGATGCCATCTACGACAACTGGGCGCTCGACTTCCCCGATCCCTTCATCATCATGAACTTTGCATTCGCTTCAAAGTACGCTGGACAAGGCCCGAACTTTTCAAGATACAAGAATGCCGCCGTCGACAAGCTGCTTGACGCGGGCTTCGTCGAGACCGACGCCGTCAAGCGCGCTGGCATCTACCAGCAGGCCGTGCGCCAGGTGGTTGCAGACTTGCCGCTGGTCATGCTGTTCAGCCCCAACGTGTTGTTCGCCTACCGGCCCGACAGGGTGAAAATGTCCGTCAACCCGTTCCAACCCTACAACAAGTCGCTGGAGCCGGTGCAACCATAAGCCCCGTCGACTCAAGACCATGGCCACAAAGCGAATACGTAAGACCCCGGAAACCGTGGCTGGCAACATGAGTCCAGGCATGGTGATCGATGTCAAAACAGAAACCAAAGGTGCACGCACCAAGGCACTGATCAAGAAGGTGGTTGCCGATCTTGTGGACGAGAAGGGCGTCGACGGTGTCGTGCTGGAAGACGTTTGCAAGCGCACCGAGCTGACCATTGGCGCCTTTTACTTTCACTTTGGCAACAAGGACGCTGCCCTGGAGGAAGTGGCCATTGACTCGCTGCAGTCTTACTACGACGGCCTGATTGAAGCGCCAGAGAACCTGAATCTATACAACGAGATTCACAGTATCTTGGAATCATCGATCGAAGTGCACGTTCACCATCCCCGCATGGCCCGACTGATGTACACCATGGTTCCACGGAGCAATCGGGTTTATGTGCATTGGCTAACAGCGCGTAATCGACTGATCGAACGACTGGCGTTGGCGATGGCGCGCGAGCGTGGCCGCGACAAGGAGGCCTCTGCGTCGACGACTCCGCTGACCCAAGATTACCTCTGTACGCAGTATCTTCTGGCGGGCGCAGAGGGGTTCTTCGAGAACGCCTTCTACGGCTCGGATCCGCAGTTCAGCAAGATCGACCTGAAGCCAGCCAACCTGGTGCGTGACATTGCTGTGCT
>CAYSOD010000785.1:0-1803 GCA_964432385.1 uncultured Rubrivivax sp. | reverse complement strand
TGGACGCACAGCCAGGGCATCCACAACCTGCGCGACGACCTGGTGCTCGCCTTGTCCCGCGAGCCCGTGCCGGTGCCCAAGTCGGCCATCACCCTTCACCACGTGGAAGGCGCCGGGTGCTATGGCCACAACGGCGCCGACGACGTGGCGCTGGACGCGGTGCTGATGGCGCTGCGCTGCCCGGGCCGGCACGTGCGCGTGTTGTGGTCGCGTGAGGACGAACTCACCCACAGCCCCTTCGGCGCGGCGCAGTTGGTGGCCCTTGAGGCCCGCGTGGACGAAGCAGGCCAGCTCACCCACTGGCGCCACCTGCTGTGGGCCAACGGCTACAGCTCGCGGCCCGGGCGGGCCAAGACGCCCACGCTGCTGGCGGCCAGCGAGCGCGCCGACGCCACCGCCCTGCCCCTGCCCATCAACCCTCCACTGGCCGCCGGCGGCGGCGCCGACCGCAACGCCGTGCCGGCCTACACGGTGCCCCACCTGGAGGTGCTCAACCACCGCCTGACCGTGATGCCGCTGCGGACCTCGGCCATGCGGGCACTGGGCGCCTATGCGAACGTGTTCGCGATCGAATGCTTCATCGACGAGATGGCTAGGACGCTGGGCGAGGATGCCTTGGCCTTTCGCCGCCGCCATCTCAACGACGAGCGGGCCCTGGCCGTGTTGGATGCCGTGACCGAGCGCTCGGCCTGGTGGGGCCAGCGGGCCAACGCGCCCGAAGGCACCGGGCACGGGCTGGCCTGGGCGCGCTACAAGAACACGGGCGCCTGGTGCGCCGTCATCGCCCGCGTGCAGGTGACGGACGCCGTGCGCGTGCTGGACCTCGATCTCGCGGTGGATGTGGGCACGGTGGTGGACCTGGACGGCGTGGTCAACCAGATCGAAGGGGGTGCGATTCAGAGCACCAGTTGGACGCTGAAGGAGCAGGTGACGTTCACCCACGAAGCCCTGACCAGCACGGGCTGGGAAAGCTACCCGGTGCTGCGCTTCTCGGAAGTGCCGCAGGTGCGCGTGCACGTGCTGGACCGCCCCGACCAGCCGAGCCTGGGCGCCGGCGAGGCGGCGCAGGGCCCGGTGGCGGCGGCCATTGCCAATGCCGTGGCCGATGCCTTGGGGGTGCGGGTGCGCACCCTGCCGCTGACACCTGACAACCTGCTGCGAGCGGTGCATGCCGCAGAGACAGCCTGAGGCCCCCGCACCACGCACCGACCGGCCCGCCCTCCCAACCTCCTCTGCACGACCTTCCACCCCATGCCCAGCTTCCACCTCAACGGCCAAACCTGCACCGCGCAAGTCGACGGCGCCGTGCCCTTGCTGGCCGTGCTGCGCGACGAGCAGGGCCTGAGCGGCCCGAAGTTCGGCTGCGGCCAGGGCGAGTGCGGCGCCTGCATGGTGCTGGTGGACGGCCAGCCGCAGACTGCCTGCAACCTGCCCCTGTGGGCCGTGGAAGGCAGAAAGGTGGTGACGCTGGAGGGGCTGGGCACCGAAGCACAACCACACCCGCTGCAGACCGCCTTCTGCGAAGAGCGGGCCGCACAGTGCGGCTACTGCGTGGCCGGCATCCTCACCTCCGCGGCGGCGCTGCTGGCGCACCAACCGAATCCCTCTCGCGAAGCCATCGTGCAAGCGCTGGACAAGCACCTGTGCCGCTGCGGCGCCCACCACCGGATGGTGCGCGCGGTGCAGCGCGCGGCGGCCCAAATGACAACTTCCACGCCCACACCATGAGCTGGCTCTTCCCTCACCTCCACGGCACCCACGGCCACCAGCACGGCTTCTGGTTCTGCTGCTGCAGCGGGCTGC
>CAYSOD010000784.1:0-1804 GCA_964432385.1 uncultured Rubrivivax sp. | reverse complement strand
CTGCTGATGACCGTCCTGCGCCGCCTGGCGCTGGCCTTCGGGCTGGTGCTGGCGGTGCTGGCGGTGAACTTCACGCTCATCCATGCCGCCCCGGGCGACCCGGCGATGGTGATCGCCGGCGAGATGGGCGGCGCCGACGAGGCGGCCATGGCCGCCATCCGCAAGAACTACGGCCTGGACAAGCCGCTGCCCGAGCAGTTTGTCACCTACATCGGCCGCAGCCTGCAAGGTGACCTGGGCACGAGCTACACCTACAACCGCCCGGTCGCAGACCTCATCCTGGACCGCTTGGGCCCCACGGTGCTGCTGGTGCTGACCGCGCTGATCGGCGCCATCTTCATCGGCACCCTCATGGGCGTGCTGGCCTCGCGCCGGCCCGACAGCATCTTCAGCGGCGTGGTGACGGTGTTCTCGCTGATCGGCTACGCCATGCCGGTGTTCTGGACCGGCATCCTGCTGGTCATCCTGTTTGGCAAGGTCTGGCCCATCATGCCCATTGCCGGCATGCGCGACGTGCGCCTGGCCGGTACCGGCTCCTGGGCCCAGATGCTGGACGTGCTGCACCACTTGGTGCTGCCGGCCGTGACGCTGGGGCTGATCTACCTGGCGCAGTACAGCCGTCTGGCACGCGCCAGCATGCTGGAGGTGCTGGGCTCGGACTACATCCGCACGGCGCGCGCCAAGGGCCTGGGCGATGGGGCCGTGACCTTCAAGCACGCGCTGCGCAACGCGATGATGCCGCTGGTGACGATTGCCGGCCTGCAGTTCGGCAACCTCATCTCTGGTGCCGTGCTGGTGGAGACCGTCTTCTCCTGGCCCGGCCTGGGCACGTTGGCGCTGGACGCCATCCTCGGGCGCGACTACCCCACCTTGCTCGGGGTGCTGACGTTTTCCGCCATGCTCGTCATCGTGGCCAATCTCATCACCGACCTGAGCTACCGCTGGATCGACCCGCGTCTGCGCGGCCGTTGAAGCCTGTACATCCCATGACCGTTGAAGCGCTTTCTCCCTGGCACGAAGCCTGGCGCGTGTTCCGCTCCAACAAGGCGGCCATGCTGGGCCTGGCCATCTTGCTCACGCTGGTCGGGGTGATGGTGGTGGGCCCCTCGGCCTACGGCGTGGAGCCCTTCGACATCGCGGGCGCACCTTTCACCGAACCCTTCACCGACCCCAAGGTGTGGCTGGGCACCGACTATCTCGGCCGTGACGTGCTGGCTGGATTGCTGGTGGGCGGGCGCGCCACGGTGCTGGTGGGCCTGGCTGCGGCCACGGTGGCCGTGACCATCGGCGTGAGCATCGGCGCCCTGGCGGGCTTCTTCGGCGGCTGGGTGGACACAGCGCTCTCCCGCGTGACCGAACTCTTCCAGGTGCTGCCCGCGCTGCTGTTTGCCATGGTGCTGGTGACGCTGTTCACGCCCTCGCTGACGGTGGTGATCTTCGCCATCGGCGTGGTGGCCTGGACGGGGACCGCACGGCTGGCACGCGCCGAGTTCATGCGGCTGCGGAATCTCGAGTACGCCAACGCCGCGCGCGCCATGGGCGCCGGGCCGCTGCGCCTGATGCTGCGCGAGATCCTGCCCAACGCCCTGCCCCCGCTCATCGTCTCGGCCACGCTCATCGTGGGCTCGGCCATCCTGTTTGAGGCGGGCCTGAGCTTTTTGGGGCTGTCGGACGCCAACGTGATGTCCTGGGGGCTGATGATCGGCAGCAACCGCCGCAACATCCTGGAGTGCTGGTGGGCGGTCAGCTTCCCTGGTGCGGCCATCTTCCTGACCGTGCTGGCGGTGAGCCTGATCGGCGACGG
>CAYSOD010000783.1:0-1807 GCA_964432385.1 uncultured Rubrivivax sp. | reverse complement strand
CAATCAACCCCAAGAGCCGGGTGACTCCAGGCCCACGCAATTCACACACGGGACAGGTACGCCGCTATCCTTGAGGTCTGGCAAATTGCGCAGGAACAGTTGGCCATCCTTCCATGATCACCACGCAGCAACTCCAGGCCGTTGCCGATCGCATCGTCGAGCGGGCGAGCTCGTCTGCGCGGGTGATACTTTTCGGCTCGTACGCCAGAGGCGACGCCTCTGAAGACTCTGACGTCGATCTTCTCGTTGTCGAGAGTGAACTGCCTGACAAGGCGGCGGAATACCTGCAGTTGAAGTCTGCTGTCGGGCGGATTGGTGTGGGCGTGGATCTGATCGTCATGTCCGATCAGGAGTTTGAGCGCAGGCGTCAAGTGCCGGGTACGGTTCCATATTGGGCGGCCAAGGAAGGCCAGGTGCTGCGATGAGTCCCTTGGCTGACGAGGCGCAAAAGCTTCTGCGCCTTGCCCTTCGCGACTTGCGGGCTTGCGAAACGCTGCTGAACGCACAGGGGTTGGATGAAGCGGTAGCTGCCTTTCACGCGCAGCAGGCCACGGAAAAGGCTTTGAAGGCGGTTCTCGTCCTGAAGGGCATGGAGGCTCGCAGGACACACGACTTGGAAGAACTGGCTTCTCGTCTGGAGTCACAAGGTCTTGTATTGCCAGTTACGCAAACTGAACTCTCGGCCCTGACGCCGTACGCAGTGGAGTTCAGGTACGAAGAGGGCGTACCAAGTCTTCTCACTGGGGCTCAAGCTCTTCGAATGGCTCAATCGCTTGTGACCTGGGCAGCCGAGGTGCTGGATGGCGCCGTCTGATCCAGACGACAAGCCTTCCCACCCCAGCCCCCCGTGGCCCGCTTCCACCCCAGCCTCCCCCCGCGCCGCGCTCTGACGGCCGGTGACCATGCCGAGCTGGTGGTGCTGCGCCTGCTGGAAGACGGGTTGTCTGACGCCTACACGCTCTTTCACAGCGTGGACTGGACGGATGCCCTGGGCGCGGACGCCCGCCACGGCGAGGTGGACATCGTCATCGTCAACCAGGCCGGTGACGTGATGCAGTTGGAGGTGAAGGCCGGCGTCGTGGACTTCACCAGCAACAGCATCTTCAAAACCTATGCCGGCACCCGCAAGGACGTGACTAGCCAGCTCAACGCCCAGTACGGCGCCATGCGCTCGCGCCTGGACGCGGCGGGCCTGAGTGTGAAGCTGCTGCAGCGCCTGGTGCTGACCGACGCCCGCGCCGAGGGGCAGACGGCCCGCTGGCCGCGCGAGCACATCATCGACAGCGCCGAGTGCCCGCACCTGTGCAGCCGCGTGCAGACCGAACTCGGCCCCGGCACGCCCACGCCTGCCACCCAGCGCGCCGTAGCGGACTTCTTCGGCAACGTCTTCCGTGTGCAGCCCGACGTCTCGGCTCTGGCCGGGCGCCTGGTGGCGGCCAGCACGCGGTTGTCCTCGGGCCTGGCCACCTGGGTGCCACGGCTGCGGGTGCCCTCGGGCATCGTGCGGGTGGTGGGCACGGCCGGCTCGGGCAAGACGCAGCTCGCCCTGCGCCTGCTGCGTGATGCCGCCGCCGACGGCCAGCGCGGCGCCTACGTGTGCTTCAACCGCGCCCTGGCCGACCACATGGCCACGGTGGTGCCCGTCACCAGCCAGGCCGAGACCTTCCACCAGATGGCGGACCGAATGAGCCGCGCCGCCGGCCAGCCGGTGGACTACACCGTTGACAACGCCTTCACCACCCTGGCTGCCCAGGCGCAAGCCCTGTTGCATCAGAAGCCGGCCGATCTCGACCTGCTGGTGCTGGAC
>CAYSOD010000782.1:0-1810 GCA_964432385.1 uncultured Rubrivivax sp. | reverse complement strand
GTTCTCGAGATAGCGCTTCGCGCGGCCGGTTGCGGGGTCGATCACGTAGTTGACCCACTGGGTCGCCGTGCGCTGGGTCGGAGGGGTGGCCACGCCTTCCACCTTCGCCGCCGCCTGTGAGGGATAGGAGGCCGCCAGCAGGGTGGTGATGTCGAGGGCGGCCCCGCCGACCAGGTTGCCGAAGACCCGGGGGTCGCCGATGCAGCTGGGGGTCATGCAGAGCGATCGGAAGGACTCGTAGCCGTCCTTGTGGTCGGACGTATAGCGGAGCCCGGCCGTGAACTGCCAGACATCGCGGAACTTGTAGTCGATCTGGCCGAAGACCGCCCGGCTCTCGGTGGTCATGTCGTAGTCGAAGAAATAGGTCTCGCCCCGGGGGTTGATCGCACTCCCCAGGGGATTGCCCACCGCAGCGCCGGACGGCGTGAACGCGCCCGGTTGCGCTGAGTAGGCGATCTGCGGGTTGTGGTAGCGGTCCTTGAAGTAGTAGGCGCCCAGGATCCACTGCAGGGGGCCAGGCTGGTTCGACGAGATGTTGATCTCGTGGCTGATCCAGTACTTGTCCTCGATGTAGCTGAAGCGGTTGCCGCTGGCGTCGATCGTGAGCGGCTTGCAGCCGGGCACATACTGGCAGGTGTTCTGGGAGGGCAGGGGCGAGACGTTCAGCGGCACCTGGAAGCTCAGGATCGGCAAGCCGTCACTGTCCGAGAACTGGTCGTAGGTGTAGGAGTCGAAGCCGCCGATGTACTTGACGTCAACGGTGTCGAATTTCTGCGTGTAGTGCGCAGTCAGGATGTTGATGCCGCTATTCTTGATCCGGGTCTGGAAGTCCGTATTGGCGGTCCGCGGCTCCTTGAGCTGCGGGTTCGAAGTCACGTTCCCCACCTGGACGCGGCCAGGCTGCAGCAGGCCGAAGGCCGGGTTGATGGTCAGGGCGTCGACGCCGAAGTAGTTGTAGGAATACTCGCGGTTGCTGAGCGTTCCGCCGCTGTTGCCGGATTCATTGAACCACTTCGGCTTGGCGTACTTCACCCAGAGGTGGCCGCGTTCGCCCACGTCGATGTCGGCCTGGACCTCGAGATAGTTGCGGTTCAGGGCGTCCTTGAAGCGGTTCCCGGTGGCCACGTTCTTGAAGTAGCCCTCCGTCTGCTCGACGAACTGGCCATAGAACTGCAGGCGCGCGAAGTCGTTCACCGGGCCCGAGACCAGGAGCTCGAAGTTGTGGAGGCCGTAATTGCCCAGGGTGACCCGGGCTTCGCCAACCCGTGTATCGGTCGGGCGCTTGGAAATGACGTTGATCGCCCCGCCGATGGCATTCCGGCCGTAGAGGGTGCCCTGGGGGCCGCGCAGGACCTCGATACGGTCTACGATCAGGGTCGACTTGCCCGCTTCCGCCACCGAGGTGGTGTAGAAGCCGTCAGAATAGGTCGCGACCGCCGCATCGGACGACAGACGGTTGGTCAGGCGGCCGACCCCGCGGATCGCCGCCCGGTCCAGCCCCGAGTTGTAGGTCAGGCCGGGGGTGAAGTTGGTGATGTCCTGGATCGAGGTGATCCCGGTGACCTCGCGCTGCCGTGCGGTGAAGGCGGTGATCGCAATCGGGACATCCTGGAGCTTCTGCTCGCGCTTCTCGGCGGTGACGATCAGTTCGCCGATGGTGGTGGCCTCCGCCTCGGCGTCCTTGCGGCTGGCCTGCTGGGCCGAAGCGGCGCTGGCGATGGTGAGTGCGGCAAGTGCGGCGCCGGCCGCCCACGCAGTCTTCCTGAACATCTGGTTCCCCCCCTCGGCGGCAGCCATGCGCTGGCCCTTG
>CAYSOD010000781.1:0-1810 GCA_964432385.1 uncultured Rubrivivax sp. | reverse complement strand
GGTGCGCATCGCTACGGTGCGCGGCCTGGGCTACTGCCTGGAAAAGATCCCCGGTTGAGCCGCGCGCTGGCGGGCTGCTCTGGCGTTGCCGCGCCCGCCCTTACCGTGCAGGACAGGCCTCTTTGAATGTCGGCCCTGAAGGAGCAGCGCTCTCTCTTTGGCGAGATCCTGGACTGGATGCTCGCGCCGCTGCTGCTGCTGTGGCCCATGAGCCTGGGCTTGACGGGCATCGTGGCGCAGGAAATCGCCAACCGACCCTACGACCGCGACCTGGGTGAATCTGCCCGGCTGCTGGCCCGGCAGGTGCAGATCACGCCCGGCGCGCGCGCGGGCGACATGCCGCAGGTGTCGGTGCAAGCCACACGGGCCCTGGAGCTGCTGCGCTTCGACGACACAGACAACATCTACTTCCAGGTGTTGGGAGTGCGGGGCGAGTTCGTGGCCGGTGACCGGGACCTGCCCGTGCCCGAAGGCCCCCTGCCGGAGCCGGGCGAGATCGTCTATCGGGACGACCAGATGCTCGATGAGCCCGTGCGGGTGGCCAGCATGATGGTGCCCCTGCCGGGCGCGTCGGATCAGCGCGGCGTGCTGTTGCAGTACGCCGAGACGCTGGGCAAGCGCTCGCGGCTGACCACAGAGATCATCAAGGGTGTGATCCTGCCGCAGTTCGTGATCCTGCCCTTGGCGGTGCTGCTGGTGTGGCTGGCGCTGGCCAAGGGCATCAAGCCGCTGAACGAGCTTCAGCAGCGCATCCGGCAGCGTGACAGCGGTGACTTGAGCCCCATCGACAGCCGAGAGGCGCCCGAGGAGGTGGCGCCGCTCGTGGCCTCCATCAACGACCTGCTGCAGCGTCTGGACCAGTCCCTGTCCGTGCAGAAGCACTTTCTGGCTGATGCGGCGCACCAGCTCAAGACACCGCTGGCCGGTCTGCGAATGCAGGCGGAACTGGCGGTGCGTGAAATCGATGCGGGCCAGCGTGACCCGCTGGCGCTGAAGGCGGCGTTGCATCAGATCGCGCTGTCCAGCCAGCGGGCGGCGCACTCGGTGAACCAGCTCCTGGCCATGGCCCGTGCGGAAGACCAGCAGCAGGCCATGCGCATGCAACCGGTGGACCTGGCTGAGATCGTGCAGGAGGCGATGCGTGACCTCTTCACCAAAGCGCAGGACAAGGGCATCGACATCGGCTACGAGGGTGCCGACCCGGGCCCGTCCACCGTCATGGTGGGCCAGGGCGTGCTGCTGGGCGAGCTGGTGCGCAATCTTCTGGACAACGCCTTGCAGTACACCCCGGCGGGCGGCACGGTGACGGCCCGCGTGTTGCCAGACCCCTTCGGCCAGGTGCTGGTGTTGCAGGTGGAAGACTCGGGGCCTGGCATCCCCGAGCCCGAGCGCGAGCTGATCTTCCAGCCCTTCTACCGCGCCCTGGGCACGGGTGTGGACGGCACAGGCCTGGGCCTGGCCATCGTGCAGGAAATCGTCAAGGGCCATGACGCCGAGATCTCAGTGGCTGCGGCGCATCCGCGGCCGGCTCAAGCGGGCCAGGGACAGGGGGCCCTGTTCACGGTCCGCTTCCCGCTTCGGCGCGCGGTACCCGGCTCGGCCTGAGGCCGCCTGTCTCCGCGGAAGCGAATGCCCCGCACCTGGCCCCCGCCCGGAGCTCGGCCAAAGTTTGGCCCACGTCTTCAGCTGGACATCAAGCGCTTGCTGCGCGCCACCGACATCAGAATGCCCAGGCCCAGGCCCAACGTCACCATGGCCGTGCCGCCGTAGCTGATGAAGGGCAGCGGCACGCCCACCACGGGCAGGATGC
>CAYSOD010000780.1:0-1814 GCA_964432385.1 uncultured Rubrivivax sp. | reverse complement strand
TGCACGCTGTGCCACAAGTGCCGCCCGCCCTGCCCGGTGAAGATCGACTTCGGCGACGTCTCGATGGCGATGCGCAACCTGCTGCGGCGGCTGGGCCACAAGCGCTGGCGCCCGGGCAGCGCGGTGGCGATGGCGATGCTCAACGCCACCGACCCGGCGACGATCCGGCTGGCGCGCCGCGCCGTCGTCGGCGTGGGCTACAAGGCGCAGCGCCTGGCGCACGACGTGCTCGCGCTGGCCGCGCGCCGGCAGACCGCGGCGCCGCCGTCGTCGGTGGGCGAGGCGCCTGCGCTTGAGCAGGTGATCCACTTCGTCAACAAGAAGCTGCCCGGCGGGCTGCCGACGAAGACCGCGCGCGCGCTGCTGGCCATCGAGGACCGGGCCTACGTGCCGATCATCCGCGACCCGGCGCGCACCACGGCCGAGACCGAGGCGGTGTTCTACTTCCCCGGCTGCGGCTCGGAGCGGCTGTTCAGCCAGGTGGGCCTGGCGACGCAGGCGATGCTGTGGCACGCCGGCGTGCAGACGGTGCTGCCGCCGGGGTACCTGTGCTGCGGCTATCCGCAGCGCGGCAGCGGCCAGGGCGACCGCGCCGAGCAGCTGATCACCGACAACCGGGTGCTGTTCCACCGCGTCGCCAACACGCTGAACTACCTCGACATCAAGACCGTCGTCGTCTCCTGCGGCACCTGCTACGACCAGCTGCAGGGCTACCGCTTCGAGGACATCTTCCCGGGCTGCCGCATCATCGACATCCACGAGTACCTCTTGGAAAGAGGAATCACACTTTGTGATTCCTCTTCGGCGGAGGCTGACTTGCCTGAAGGGCAAGTCAAGCGCAGCGGCCGCAGCCAAAAGGGCCCCACCGCTTACCTGTACCACGACCCCTGCCACAGCCCCATGAAGCAGCAGGACCCGATGAAGACCGTCAAGGCGCTGGTCGGGCCCCAGGTGCTCAAGAGCGAGCGCTGCTGCGGCGAGAGCGGCACGCTGGGCGTGACGCGGCCGGACATCAGCACGCAGGTGCGCTTCCGCAAGGAGGAAGAGCTGCGCCGTGGCGAGGCCGCGCTGCGTGCTGATGGCGCGGTGCCGGCAGATGCCGACGTGAAGATCCTGACCAGCTGCCCCAGCTGCCTGCAGGGCCTCAAGCGCTACGAGGGCGACCTGCAGAATGGTCTGCTGGAAGCCGACTACATCGTGGTGGAGATGGCGCGCCAGATCCTCGGCCCGGCATGGCTGGAGACCTACGTGGCCCAAGCCAATGCCGGTGGCATCGAACGCGTGCTGGTTTGAACCTGCATCACCTGCAAGACATTGGAGACTCCCATGGCCGGCCTGACCACGCAAACCCCCATGCCCACCGCGCTGACACTGCACCAGACCTCGCGCGTGCTGGAGATCGGCTTTGATGACGGCAAGACCTTCCGTATCCCCTTCGAGCTGATGCGCGTGTACTCCCCCTCAGCCGAGGTGCAGGGGCACGGGCCGGGCCAGGAGGTGCTGCAGACGGGCAAGCGCGACGTGGGCATCACCGACTTGCAATCCGTGGGCCACTACGCGGTGCAGCCCACCTTCAGCGACGGTCACGACACCGGCATCTTCTCCTGGGACTACCTCTACCACCTGGGCGCTGACCAGGAGGCCTTGTGGGCGCAGTACGAGCAGCGCATCGAAGCGGCCGGAACGCACCGCGACGCCCCGATGATCGCCAACGGTGGCGGCGGCGGGGCCTGTGGCCACCATCACTGACCCGGTGGCGGGCTGCTGACGCCGGGCGTGCCGCGGCCCGCGCGACAATCTCCTCATGGCACGCA
>CAYSOD010000779.1:0-1817 GCA_964432385.1 uncultured Rubrivivax sp. | reverse complement strand
GTATGGTGTAGAGCGCGAGGATCAGCAGGACCGTGAGCGCACGCCACGACGGCAACGGCGACGGTGCTGTCTCGAGAGAGGGCGTGTCTTCTTCCTCGGCCGGTGCCTGTGCCACGTCGTGAGATGTTGTCATCGGAGCTTGCTCTGCTGAGGCGTGGGTCGGACCGGGTGCGGCTCGGGGCGCCTCAGCCCCAGAGCGCCGCCGTGGGGGGGTGCAGCACGCCGTGGTCGTACCGCATCGGGTGCTCCCGGTCGCGCTCGTTGAACAGCGGACCGTCCAGGTCTACCCAGCGCGCGAGTTGTGCCACCAGGAAGGCCGGCGCCATGCCCAGAGAGGTGCCGCACATGTTGCCCACCATGACATCGAAGCCCAGCGCACGGGCCTCGCGCGCCAGCGCCAGCGCCTCGGTCAGCCCGCCGGCCTTGTCGAGCTTGATGTTGATCCCTTGGTAGCGGTTCACCAATGCCGGCAACGAACTGCGGTCAGTGCAGGATTCGTCGGCGACGATGGGGATCGGCGAGCGCAGTCCATCCAGCGTCTCATCCTGGCCGCGCCTGACGGGCTGTTCAATGAATTCAATGCCCAGTGAGAGCAACTCGGGCATGAGGCTTTCGATCAGCTCTCGCGTCCACGACTGGTTGGCATCGATCACCAGCCGGGCCTGCGGCGCCTCCTCCCGCACGACGCTGATCCAGTCCAGGTGGCGTGTACCGTCGACCTTGATCTTGATGAGTGGCACTGAAGAAAGACTTCTCGCGCGGCGCCTTGTGTCGGGGATGCTGCCCAGACCAATGGTGCAGGCCGTCAACAGCGGACGCATGTGTGGCATGCCAGCGCTGACCCAGGCCGGTACGCCCGAGCGTTTGGCCTGCAAGTCCCACAAGGCGCAGTCCACGGCGTTGCGGGCACCGCCGCGTGGCAACAGCGTTACAAGGTCCTCTGGCGTCACGGCTGTGTTCATACGCGCAGCAACGGCCTCAATCTGCCTGCGCATCGATGACGGCGTTTCGCCGTCATAGTCCACCCCTGCAGCTTCACCGCGGCCAACGAGGCCCTCGCTGTCGGTCAATTCCACCACCACAAGCGGTAGATCGACCAGGACTTGGCCGGCAATCTCGAACGGCTCTTTGAGGCTCCAATGCTCCTGCGCGACGTGGAGCTGCAAGGTCATGCGATCAGCGCTTCGACGATAGGTTCGACGCCACCACGCATGGGGTCGCAGACGGGAAGTCGCAACTCCATGCCGATTCGATCCTGGTAGCTGGTCCAGTCCGCGTCGGACAAGGTCGACGAATTGATGGCCACACCCACGCACCGAATGTCGGGGTTGGTCAGCCGCCCCGCCTCGATGTAGCGTCGAATGGCTTCATTCAGCGCGGGTAACCGGATGTGGGGGTGATCCTCGATCGTCTCCCGAGACGGGTCATGGCACAGCACGATCGCATCAGGCTGTGAGCCATGAAGCAAGCCCAGCGTGACCCCAGCGTACGCGGGGTGGAACAAGGCACCCTGGCCTTCAATCACGTCCCAGTGGTCGTGGTTGGCGGCCGGAGACAGTGACTCTGCCGCGCCGGCCACAAAGTCGGACACCACCGCGTCAATGGCTACGCCATGCCCGGCGATCAGGATCCCGGTCTGGCCTGTGGCACGAAATGTGGCCTTGACGCCGCGCGCTGTCAGCGAGCGGGTGATGGCCAAGGCGGTGTACTTCTTGCCCAGCGCGCAGTCCGTACCTACGGTCAGCAGCCGACGGCCTGACCGCCGAGATCCAGTTCCGACGGGCCAAGCACGCTCGGAGTGACGCACATTGATGAGT
>CAYSOD010000778.1:0-1819 GCA_964432385.1 uncultured Rubrivivax sp. | reverse complement strand
GCGGGTGGCGGCCACGTAGTACAGCATCGGCGTCGTGACCGCCCCCAAGTCCACCACGTCCAGCCCGGTGGACTTCAGGCCCTTGATCAGCGCTGCGGCCAGCTTGGGGCCGGACAGGCGCCCGTCGCGGCCCACCGCCACCGCTTTCTCGCCCGCAGCCACCGCCTCGCTGCCGAAGGCCCGGCCCAGATGCTCGGCAAAGGTGGCATCAATCGTCTGCCCGACGATGCCGCGGATGTCGTAGGCCTTGAAGATGGAGGAGTGGACTTGCATGAGGATTCGGGTGACAGGAATGGGGGCGTAACGAGGCCCGGTGGCTCGATGTCCGACGCCGAGTGATTCTAGGGAGATGCGCGGCGTCGCCCTGGTGTCTGCGCAAGCACGCTTCATGCCGGATCAAAGGTCCGAAAACGGCGAACGGCGTGACCCATCGAAATCTATGATCCCTCCATGCCTCGACCCACGGCAGCCCGCAAAGCCACCTTGACGGAAGCCACCAGGGCCCCTGAGCGGGACGCTGCAGGTGCTCTGCCAGATCCCCGGTATGTCGCACTGGTGGCCCGAGACGCCCGCTTCGACGGCCGGCTGTTCATTGGCGTGACCTCCACGGGCATCTACTGCCGCCCGGTATGCCGAGTGCGCACCCCTGCTGAGCGCCACTGCAGGTTCTTCCATCAGGCCGCAGAGGCGGAAGCTGCGGGCTTCCGGCCCTGCCTGCGGTGCCGACCTGAACTCGCCCCGGGACTCTCGCTCATCGATTCGCCCCAAGCGCTCGGCGCAGCGGCTGCGGCCTTCATCGACGAGGCGGTCAGTGCGGGGCGCGCATTGCCGATG
This sequence comes from uncultured Rubrivivax sp., assembly GCA_964432385.1. GTDB lineage: Bacteria > Pseudomonadota > Gammaproteobacteria > Burkholderiales > Burkholderiaceae_C > Rubrivivax. The sequence goes on along the minus strand of CAYSOD010000778.1, from coordinate 985 downwards.
GCGGCCGTGGCCGCGCGCCTGGGCGTGACCGACCGGCATCTGCGGCGCTTGTTTGCCCAGACGATGGGCGTGTCGCCCAAGGCTTACCTGGACACGAGACGTCTGCTGCTGGCCAAGCAGTTGCTGACGGACACACGCCTGCCCATGGCCGAAGTCGCTCAGGCCGCGGGATATGCCAGCTTGAGACGCTTTCACGCCACGTTTCTCAGTCACTACCGCCTCAACCCCAGTGCCTTGCGGCGACACCAAGCGCCGTCCGGTCGCGGCCCCGCAGAGACTTCGACCGACAGCCTCGTATGCCGGCTCGGCTACCGTCCACCTTACGACATCGCCGGCGTGATGCGCTTTCTTCAAGACCGCGCGGTGACTGGCGTGGAGACTGTGGACGGCCTGACCTGGCGACGGACGCTCAGCCTGACCGCGCCTGGTCAGGGCCAGGTCGCCAGCGGATGGATCGCGGCCCGGTTTGATTCTGAACGGCACGAGGTGGAGCTCACCCTGTCGTCCTCGCTGCAACGGGCCCTGGGGCCCCTGCTCGCTCGGGTTCGGCAGGCCTTGGACCTGGACGCAGACCCATCCCGCATCGACCCGGTGCTGGCTTGCATGCAAGTGCCCATGTCACCCGGGTCAAGCAGCTTGCCCTCTACAGCCTCGAAACCCGACGTGGCAGGCGTGCGCGTGCCCGCTGGTGTGGACGGTTTCGAGACCGCCGTACGCGTGATCCTCGGACAGCAAGTCACGGTGGCCGCAGCGCGCACGCTGACCGGTCGCCTGGTACATGCGCTTGGGTCACCTCTGGCCACGCCGCACCGAGGACTGACCCACCTGTTCCCCACGGCGCAGCAGCTGGCCCAAGCCAGCGCCGAGGACATCGGGCGCCTGGGCATCGTGCGCCAGCGCGTGCGCGCGTTGCAGGCCGTGGCCGAGGAAGTGGCCAACGGAAGGCTCGTGCTGGACCGCAGCGCCGCGCTGGAACCGACCCTAA
>CAYSOD010000777.1:0-1831 GCA_964432385.1 uncultured Rubrivivax sp. | reverse complement strand
GCCGTCTTGGCTGATGAACTCGACTTGCGCGCCGACTTGTCGGCTCAGAGCCCGAATGAGTTCCATGCCTATGGAGTTAGAACCGCCCTGCGGCGGGGCGCCTTCCAGACCGGGCCCCGAGTCGCTGACAGCGATGTAGATGTGGGTTGCGTCAGAGCTGATCTCAACGAGTACATCGCAGTGTTCCCCGGTGCGGCGCATGCGCCCCGGTCTTCTCGGCGCCAGGCCGTGCTTGAGGGCGTTGGAAATGAGTTCATTGAGAAGCAGGCCCAGCGGTGTAGCCACTTCGATGGAGACATTCACAGGCTCTGCAATCACGGCGAGCCGGGCATCCGGAGCGTAGGTGCCGCGCAGGATGTCACCCAGGGTCTGGGCATAGTGGCCCAAATCGATCTGGGAAAGTGAGTCGCTGCCGTAGAGTTGCTCGTGCACGATGGCCATGGAACGCACGCGTCCCACGCAGTCCGCCAGCACTGAACGCACCTCTGCCGCGTTGCTCTGCAAAGACTGCAGGCCAAGCAAGCTGGACACTACCTGAAGGTTGTTCTTGACTCGGTGGTGTACTTCTTTGAGCAAGACTTCCTTTTCACGCAAAGAGCGTTTCATGGCCTCGAAGGCGCTCACACGCTCGCTGACATCGCTCACGCTGGCCAGTACGCACCTCTGGCCTGCGATATCTGCTCCAGCAGCCCGAACCTCGACCCGCAGCCGCTGCCCGTCCAGCCTCGAGGCCGTCCATGTCTCAGTCGGATGCTGGCTCTTCACAGTGCCTTCAGACAATACGCTGTTCTCCAGGGGGTAGTCCGGCAACAATTCACTCAAGCTCATCCCCAGCAGCCCGCTGCGTGCGGATGCAAACAGAGTCTCGGCGGCGGCATTGGACCTCTGGATGACCCCATTTGGAGCGGTCATGAGCAGGGCTTGCGGAGCCAGTTCGAACAGGTCATCGAAGCGACCCTCGCTGGCATCGAGCGCGCGGTTGCGTTCTGCGAGCATGCGCTCCAATTGCTGGCGCTGTACTGCGAGTTCGAGAAATACCCGCACCTTGGCCAGAAGCGTCTCGGGGTGGTAGGGCTTGATGATGTAGTCGACAGCGCCAGTGGTGTAACCGCGGAAGACGTGCGAGTCATCGAAAAAGGCGGCCGTCATGAAAATGATCGGGATTCGGCTCGTCGCCTCGTCTGCAAGCAGGATTTCAGCCAGTTCATAGCCATCCATCTCGGGCATCTGCACGTCCAGGATCGCCAGCGCAAAGCGGTGGCGTAGACACAGTCCCAGCGCCTCCTCTCCACTGCCAGCACGCACCACGCGCGCGCCTACGCTGCCCAAAACACGCTCCAAGGCCACCAAGTTAGCCGGCGTGTCATCAACGGCCAGGATGAGCAGTTCCTCGGTGATGGGGAGATCTGACCCGACATCCGGCCGCCACCTGGGGTTGCTTGCGCTCATCGCAGTACCCGCTTCTTGTATATACGTGCCTGGGCGTCCACTACATCGAACCGCTTTTCCACCGCCGTGAAGGAGATGGACTCGTTGTTTCCTAGGCAGAGATAGCCGCCGTGATCCAGGCTTTCCCAGAACATCTCCAATACGGCGTCCTGAAGTTCTCGATTGAAATAGATCAGCACGTTTCGGCAGATCACGACCTGCATCTCACCGAAGGACTTGTCTATCGCCAAGTTGTGGCGGGCGAAGGTGATGTTCTGGCGCAATCGTGAATCCATGACGCCAGCTTCCCGCCCCGCGAGGTAATAGTTGGATAGCGAGTAACTGCCACCGAATTCGAAGTAGTTGCGCCCGCCCTGCGCCAGGATCTCCAATGGGTAGACCC
>CAYSOD010000776.1:0-1835 GCA_964432385.1 uncultured Rubrivivax sp. | reverse complement strand
CCGAAGGCTTCGGCGCCGAGGTCAAGCGCCGCATCATGATCGGCACCTACGTGCTCAGCCACGGCTACTACGACGCCTACTACCTGCAGGCGCAGAAGCTGCGCCGCATGATCGCTGACGACTTCCAGGCCTGCTTCCGCGAGTGCGATGTCATCGCCGGGCCGGTAGCCCCGACAGTGGCCTGGGCGCTGGGTCAGGCCGACAAGGACCCGACAGCCGACTACCTCGCCGACATCTTCACCCTGCCCGCCAGCCTGGCCGGACTGCCCGGCATGAGCGTGCCGGCGGGCTTCGGCGCCGGCGGTCTGCCCGTGGGGCTGCAGTTGATAGGCAACTACTTCGACGAAGGCACCTTGCTGCACGCCGCGCACGCGTTGCAACAGGCCACCGACATCCACCTGCGCGCGCCCGCGGGCCTTTGACGAGCGGCGCTGCCGCCCATTGCCATGAGCCAAGCTCCCTCTGCCACGTCATCCAAGCTCGTCCGCGGCTGGGAGGTCGTCATCGGCCTCGAGACCCACGCCCAGCTCTCCACCCAGAGCAAGATCTTCAGCGGCGCCAGCACCCGCTTCGGCGCTGCGCCCAACACCCAGGCCTGTCCTGTGGATCTGGCACTGCCCGGTACCTTGCCGGTGATGAACCGCGGCGCGGTGGAGCGTGCCATCCGCTTCGGTCTGGCGGTGCAGGCCACGGTGGCCCCGCTGTCGATCTTTGCGCGCAAGAACTACTTCTACCCGGACCTGCCCAAGGGCTACCAGATCAGCCAGTACGAGATCCCGGTGGTGCAGGGTGGGCGTATTGACTTCCTGCTCGATGGCCAGGCACGAAGCGTGCGCCTGACGCGTGCGCACTTGGAGGAAGACGCGGGCAAGAGCCTGCACGAGGACTATCACGGCATGACCGGGATCGACCTCAACCGCGCGGGCACGCCGCTGCTGGAGATCGTCTCCGAGCCCGACATGCGCTCCTCGGCCGAGGCCGTGGAATACGCCCGAGCTCTGCACACCCTGGTGGTGTGGCTGGGCATCTGCGACGGCAACATGCAGGAGGGCAGCTTTCGCTGCGACGCCAACGTCTCGGTACGCCGGCCGGGCCAGCCTTTCGGCACACGGCGCGAGATCAAGAACCTGAACTCGTTCCGCTTCCTGCAGCAGGCCATCGACTTCGAGGTGCAGTGGCAGATCGACCGCATCGAGGACGGCCTGACCATCGAACAGGCCACCGTGCTGTTCAACCCCGACACGGGCGAGACGCGGGCCATGCGCACCAAGGAAGACGCGCACGACTACCGCTACTTCCCCGACCCCGACCTGCCGCCCCTGGTGATCGCGCCCGAGTGGGTGGAGCGGGTGCGTGGTGAGATGCCGGAGCTGCCCGGCGCGATGGCGCAGCGCTTCGTCGAGCGCGACGGCTTGCCGGCCTACGACGCGGCCATGATGACGCAGAGCCTGGCCACGGCGCGCTACTACGAGGCGGCGCGTGACGCCTGCGGCAATCCGAAACTGGTGGCCAACTGGGTGATGGGCGAGATCTCCAAGCGCCTGAACGCCCAGGGCGGCAGCATCGAGCAGGCGCCCGTGCCGCCGGCCACGCTGGCACGGCTGATCGGCCGGGTGGTGGACGGCACGGTGTCGAACAATGGCGCGCGCCAGGTCTTCGATGCCCTGTGGGCGGGCGAGGCTGGTGACGTGGATGCGCTCATCGAGGCCAAGGGCCTGAAGCAGATGAACGACAGCGGTGCGCTGGAGGCCATCGTCGACGAGGTGCTGGCGGCCAACGCCAAGTCGGTCGAGGAGTTCCGTGCTGGCAAGGACAAGGCCTTCAATGCTCTGGTG
>CAYSOD010000775.1:0-1835 GCA_964432385.1 uncultured Rubrivivax sp. | reverse complement strand
CTGGCGCCGATTGCACAACGCCGTGCACCGCCGCACGGCCCATCTGCCGCCCACCGCGCAGGGCCTGCTGTGGGCTACCTCGGCAGGCGTGATCTTCAGCTTCCTGAACGCACTGATGAGGGTGTTGGGGCAGCAGGTGGACCCCTTCCAGTCGCAGTTCCTGCGCTACTTCTTTGGGTTGGTGGTGCTGCTGCCGCTGGTGTGGCACCACGGTGTGGCGGCTTACCGGCCGAGGGCCGTGGGCGGGCAGTTCATCCGCGGCAGTCTGCATACGGCAGGCCTGTACCTGTGGTTCGTCGCGCTGCCGAAGATTCCGCTGGCCGACACCACGGCCATCGGTTTCACCACCCCGCTGTTCATCATGCTGGGGGCCTGGATCTTTTTCAAGGAAGCCATGCGCTGGGAGCGCTGGTTAGCCACAGCACTGGGTTTCGCGGGCGTGATGGTGGTGGTCGGCCCGAAACTGTCCCTGGCCGACGGATTCGGGCCGGGGCCGGGCCTGTACCACCTGCTGATGCTGGCCTCTGCCCCCGTGTTCGCGGCATCCTTTCTGGTGACCAAGGCACTGACCCGCTACGAAACCACCGGCACCATCCTGGTGTGGCAGGCCCTGACCATCAGCCTGCTCAGCCTGCCCCTGGCGCTGTGGGTATGGCAGCCTCTGAGCCCCCTGCAGTGGTGCGGCTTTGCCTTGTGCGGGCTGCTGGGCAGCTGTGGCCATTACTGCCTGACACGCTCGTTCGTGGCCGCCGACATCTCCGCCACCCAGTCGGTGAAGTTCCTCGACCTGGTCTGGGCCGTGCTCCTGGGCTGGGCCATGTTTGCCGACATCCCGTCCTTCACCACCATCGCCGGCGGCCTGCTGATCAGCGCCGCCACCGTGTGGGTGGCGCGACGGGAGTCACGCGTTCGCGTCAGCGATTGAGGCCGGCGTTCAGTGCTGGCCTGATCCTGGCGCGGATGAGGAACCAGACCACCGCAAGACACTGAGACCCCCATACGCCGACAGCGCCAGAGCGATGCAGGCACCGCTGGGAGCGTCCAAGGCCCAGCTGGCGGCCAGGCCCAGGCCGCAGGAGGCCACCGCGCCCAGCCGGGCCCAGCGCGGCGCAGCACCTGCGCGCTGCCAGAGCGCCGGCGCGATGAGCATGGCGAACACCAGGAACAAGCCAAGTACCGGCACCGCAAGGCTGGCGACGACGGCGAACACCGGGAAGAAGACGCGGTCACGCTGCAACCTGGCACCCAGCAGGCCCACCACCAACGCGCAGGCCGCCAGTACCGCCACCTGCGGCCCCTGCGCCCACAGCACGTCCGCCGCGAGCAGCTCGGTCATGCGCTCGCGGCCGTGGGCATCCAGGCGCGCGCCCAACAGGGCCGCACTGGCCCCCAGCACGTACAGCAGTCCGATCAGGGCCTCGCGCTGCGCCGGCCATCTGCGTGACAGAAAGGCCACCAGGGCTGCGCAGGCCAAAGCACCGAAGGCCGCCAGCAACTGTGTGGTGAGCCAGTTTGCATGGTCCAAGAGGGCACCGGCCCACAGCGCCGCTGCCGCAGCAGCTTGGGCCACTGCCAAGTCGATGAAGACCACGCCACGTGCCAGCACCTGCGCGCCCAAGGGCGCCAGCGCCCAGACGCTGAACAGCACCGCGGCAGCCGGAGCCAGGAACCAGGCGTCTGCCCAGGCCGAGGTGGCGCCCATCACTTCAAGCCCTGCAGCAGTTCACGCACGAGGCCCTCCATCCACAGGACCAGCTCCTTCTCGCCCGCCGTCTCCGGCACGGTAGTGGGCAAGGTCAGCAACGGCACCCGGGTGCCCGCCGCCGAGGAGAGCT
>CAYSOD010000774.1:0-1836 GCA_964432385.1 uncultured Rubrivivax sp. | reverse complement strand
CGGGCAAGGGCAGCTTCTGTGCCACCGACCTGGAGCTCATCCTGCGCACGCGCGGTATCCGCAACCTGGTCCTCACCGGCATCACCACCGACGTGTGCGTGCACACCACCATGCGGGAGGCCAACGACCGCGGCTTCGAATGCCTGGTGCTGGAGGACTGCACCGGCGCCACCGACCTGGGCAACCATCAAGCGGCGCTGAAAATGGTGACGATGCAGGGCGGCGTGTTTGGGGCCGTGGCCTCTTCACAAGCCGTCATCGAGGCGCTGGCTGCACGCCCCGCCTGAGACGCCGTGAGCCCCGTCATGAGCCGCGCCGAGAGTCCCACGGAGAGACCCGCGAGCAGCCGCACCACCCCTGCCGCCCTGGGCTTCGAGACCTACCGGCTGACCAAGCGCTTTGGCGCCTTCACGGCGCTGGACGGTGTATCGCTGGTCGCGCGGCCGGGCACCGTGCACGCCCTGCTTGGCGAGAACGGCGCAGGCAAGAGCACGCTCGTGAAGTGCTTGGCCGGCTACCACCGCGCCGACGACGGCGCGCTGCTGGTGGATGGGCGCGAGCAAGACATCCGCAGCCCGGCAGACGCACGCGCGCTGGGCATCGGCATGGTGTACCAGCACTTCACCGTGGTGCCAGGCATGACGGTGGCTGAGAACCTGCTGCTGGCCCGAGGCCGCCTGCCGGCCATCGTGCCCTGGAAGCGGGTGCGCGCCGAGTTGCAGGCCTTCATGGCCACGGCCCCTTTCCAGCTGGACCTGGACGTCACGCCGCAGCAACTGTCCGCCGGCGAGAAGCAGAAGCTCGAGATCCTGAAACAGCTCTTCCTACGCCCGCGGTTGCTGGTGCTGGACGAACCCACCTCGGTGCTCACACCGCAGGAAGCCGACGAGGTGCTGGGCGCCCTGCGGGACCGCGCCCACACGGGCGCCTGCACCGTGGTGCTGATCACGCACAAGTTCCGCGAAGTCACCGACTTTGCCGACGACGTGAGCGTGCTGCGACGTGGCCGCTTGGTGGGCAGCCTGTCGGCCGCGGGCGTGGCCACCGCGGTGCTGGCCGACATGATGGTGTCGGACGGCGCCGTGGAGGTGGACGCTGCGCTGGCGGACTTGTCTCCTGGCGCACTGGACCTTTCGCCCTCCTCAAGCTCGTCTTGCCCCAAGGGTGCTGGCGAGACCGCAACGCCAGGCGAGGTACGCCTGACCGTGCGCGGCCTGCGCGTGGTGGGCGATCGTGGCGACACGGCGGTGGACGGTCTGGACCTGGACGTGCGGGCAGGCGAGATCGTCGGCGTGGCGGGGGTGTCGGGCAACGGCCAGCGCGAGATGATGCAGGCGCTGGTGGGCCAGCGCGAACGCCTGGCCGGGCAGGTGCAGGTGGACGGTCAGCCGTTCAGCGCCACCCGCGCGCAGAACCGTGCCCTGCGGGTGCGCAGCCTGCCCGAAGAGCCGCTGCACAACGCCTGCGTGTCGGGCATGAGCGTGGCCGAGAACATGGCACTGCGCCGCTTCGACGAGGCACCGTTTGCCTGGATCGGCTGGCGCCGCCAAGGGGCGGTGCGGCAGCGTGCGCGCGAGTTGGTACAGGCCTTCCGGGTGCGCACGCGCAGCGAGCAGTCTCCCATCGGCTCGCTGTCCGGCGGCAATGTGCAGCGTGCGGTGCTGGCGCGCGAGCTGTCGGACGACGCCAGCCTGCTGCTGGTGAGCAACCCGAGCTTCGGCCTGGACTTCACGGCGGTGGCCGAGGTCCACCAACGCCTGCGCGAGGCCCGTTCTCGCGGTGCGGCGGTGCTCATGGTGGGCGAGGACCTGGACGAACTGCTGGCGCTGGCCGACC
>CAYSOD010000773.1:0-1839 GCA_964432385.1 uncultured Rubrivivax sp. | reverse complement strand
TCGATGTACTCGTTGATGATGTGCGACTCGTACAGGATGAGGTCGCGCTCCACCAGGATGGGCACCTCGTTGTACGGGTTCATCAGCGCGATGTCCTCGGGCTTGGCGAAGAGGTCGACATCGCGGATCTCGAAGTCCATGCCTTTTTCGAACAGCACAAAGCGGCAACGGTGCGAGTAGGGGCAGGTGGTTCCGGAGTAGAGGACCATCATGGCAGCGGTTTCCCTGTCAGTTGGATTTCGAGGCGAGCATCTTGCACGCGGCACAGCCGGTGCGAGAGGCTCGTGTCAAGGGTTGTCAAGGTGTCCCCTGAAAGCGACAAGCGCAGTGGAAGCGGGACAGCCTCCACTGCGCGAGAAGGCCCGGGAAGGACCCGGGCCAGAAACATCACTTGATGTCTTTCCAGAACGATGCGTTCAAACGCCAGGCGATCACGGTGAAGACCGCCAGGAACAGCAACACCCACACACCCATCCGTATGCGATCGGCCTGCACGGGCTCGGACATCCACTGGAGGTAGGCGACCAGATCGGCCACGGCTTCGTTGTACTGGGCAGGCGTCAAGGTGCCCGGCGTGATCGGCTCCAGGCCCTTGAAGACATGGGTAACTTTTTTGGGGTCGTGTGCGTCAGGCACGTCCTTGAACACGGCCCGCTGCTGGCCCTGCAGTTCCCACAGCACGTGCGGCATGCCCACGTTGGGGAAGGCGGCATTGTTCCAGCCCGTGGCCTTGGTCTCGTCGCGGTAGTAAGTGCGCAGGTAGGTGTAGATGTAATCGGCGCCCGAGCCCTTGCCGGCGGCTGAGCGGGAGCGGGCAATCACCGTCAGGTCAGGCGGCAGGCCACCGAACCACTCCTTGGCCTGCTTGGGGTTCAGCGCCACCTTCATGGTGTCGCCCACCTTGGCATCGGTGAACAGCAGGTTCGTCTTGATCTGCTCTTCGGTCAGCCCGATGTCGCGCAGGCGGTTGTAGCGCATGTACTCCGCGGCATGGCAGTTCAAGCAGTAATTGACAAACAGCTTGGCCCCGTTTTGCAGGGCAGCCATGTCCGTCACTCGCTCGGCCGGGAACTTGTCCCAGGCGATGCCGTCGCCAGCCGCGCGGGCAGCGCCCGCCATCACCGACAAGGCCGCCAGGAGCGTCAGGAGGAATTTCTTCATCATGGATGCAAGGCTCCGAGGGCAGTCAATGCGGCTGGAAGGTCACGCGGTCAGGCACCGGCTTGAACTCGCCGATGCGGCTCCACCAGGGCATGAGCAGGAAGAAGCCGAAATAGAAGATGGTGCCGATCTGCGCGGCCAAGGTGCCGGCGTCAGAAGGCGGCTTGATACCGAGGTAGCCCAGCACCAGCATGTTGATGGCAAACACCGTGTACATCCACTTGTGCCAGTTCGGGCGGTAGCGAATGGACTTCACCGGGCTGTAATCCAGCCAGGGCAAGAAGAACATGATGACCACGGCGCCGCCCATGACGACCACACCCCAGAACTTGGCGTCGAAGGCCTTGAGCAGCCCGATGAACACCACGGCCGCAAAGATCACCCCCACCTTGGCTGCACTGGTCAGGCGGCCCAGCAACAAGGTCACCGCAGCACCTGCACCCACCAGAACGACAAACACGTTCACCATCGGGTCGGTGGTGGCACGCAGCATCGAGTAGTAAGGCGTGAAGTACCACACCGGCGCGATGTGGGCCGGGGTCTTCAGCGGGTCGGCCGGGATGAAGTTGTTGTACTCCAGGAAGTAGCCGCCCATCTCAGGCGCGAAGAAGATGATGGACGAGAAGACCATCAGGAACAGGCCCACGCCGAAGATGTCGTGCACGCTGTAGTACGGAT
>CAYSOD010000772.1:0-1840 GCA_964432385.1 uncultured Rubrivivax sp. | reverse complement strand
CACGCGGACGGAGGGCATCGACCGTCTGGTGACGATGCACCGCCTTGACGTGCTGGTGACGATGGCCGGTCCGCCGGCGAGTTGTGTCCGTCAAGTTCAGCAAAAGGGGATTCGTGGTTTGGAGGTTTGGTGGGTTTAGAAGATTTATGGGGAGGGTCTAAGGGAGGGGGCGCAGCTCCCTCCCTTTCGTGGATTGAGCGGTGGGGGTGCAGGGGAGGCGGTCAGCCTCCCCGCCTTTTCAGGCGGCCTTACGTTCGGGGGCGGGTTTGCGGAGCAGCTCGCGCAGGGGCTCCATGTTGAGGTACCTGCTGCCGTCGATCCACTCCTCGTGGGTCTCGACGGCCAAGGCGCGGATGAGCCGCAGGCAGCACGGCTCATCGGTGAAGATCCGCACGATGTGGGTGCGGCGCTTAAACTCCTGGTTGAGGCGCTCGAGCAGGTTGGTCGACTTCAGGTGCTTGTGGTGGGCGAGCGGCAGCCGGTAATACGCGAAGGTCTCCTCGATGTTGGCCTCCACCCACGCGCAGAGCTTCGGGTGCTTGTCCTGCCAGCGCGTGAGCCAGCCCTGCAGGTGCGTGCGGGCCTCGGCCACGTCCCGGCGGTCGTAGAGCCAGCGCAGTTCCTGCAGGCAGGCCCGGTCGGCGGAGCGCGGCAGGTGGTCCAGCGCGTTGCGCAGGAAGTGCACGTAGCAGCGCTGCCACAGTGCGGTGGGCAGCACCTCGGCCACCGCCCGTTTGAGCCCCTCGTGATCATCGGTGACCACCAGGTGCACGCCGGCCAGGCCGCGTTGCTTCAGCCCAATCAGGAACTCGCGCCAGGCGCTCGTGCTCTCGCGGTTGGCCAGTTCCACCGCCAGCACCTGCCGGCGCCCTTCCCAATCGATGCCGATCGCCACCAGCACGGCCCGGCTGCGGATCACCCCCGCCTCCCGCACCCGCTCGTAACGCGCGTCCAGGATCAGGTACGCGTACTCCTCGGTCAGCGGCCGGCGCATGAAGCGCTCCAGCTCGGTGTCGAGCTGTACCGTGATCGCCGAGACCGTGCTCGCGCTGAACCCGTGGCCGCAGAGCTCCTCGGTCACCGCCCGCACCTTGCGCGTCGAGACCCCCTGCACGTACATCTCGGCCAGGGACAGCAGCAACGCCTTCTCACTGCGCTGGTAACGCGCGAACACCTCCGTGCGGAACAGCCCCCCGCGATCCTGCGGCACCCGCAGCTCCAAGGTGCCCACCCGCGTCGTCAGCTTGCGGCCATAGTAGCCGCTGCGATGGCCCCGGCGTTCCCCCGTCCGCTCGCTCTTGGCGGCCCCCAGCGTCTCTTCCATCTCCGCCTCCAGCACTTCCTGCACGATGGTCTGCACCATCTCGCGCATCGCGTCGTCGCCCTGTAAAAGCGCCAGCAATTGCTCGCGCGAGATGCCTGTTCTGGTCATGTCCTTGGTCGGACGGATCATGGTCTTTTCCTTCATGGGTGGTTTTTGGCTTAAGCACCAAACCACCTACCATGATCCGTCTTTTTGCTGAACTTTTCGGACACTACCTTAACCCTGCGGTGACTTTCGAGTGCCTCATGGTCAAGCATGGAGCGCAAGCGGATCGCCCGACAGATCCGTCGCCGCTCCAACGGTCGCCCGGCCAGTCTTCCCGTCCGGAAGACATGACCGCTTCGGATCGATCCTTGCTCCAAAACTTGCCTACGGATCAGCAGCTTTTAAGTTCGATTCTTGTCGGATTTTCAATCTGGAGCCATCTACAGGTAAGCGAAATGCGTAATTTAAATCCGCAGATGGCTAGAGCAAATGGCTAGACCGAGTCTAGCCATTTGCCAGAGGGAATCCGGA
>CAYSOD010000771.1:0-1841 GCA_964432385.1 uncultured Rubrivivax sp. | reverse complement strand
AGTCGCGGCGGCCTTCTTCGCCGGAGCGGCCTTCTTGGCCGGAGCGGCCTTCTTTGCAGTTGCCATGGTTTTCTCCTTGATCAAGTGGAAAAGTCACCGCCCTGCACGGACCGGTCCGCGCAGATACGGCTATTCACCGTCCGAGAGTCGCTCAGGAGGAACGCCTCGGTACGGTGAATCGGATCGCCATGCAGCCCCGCCACCTCAAGGGTGTTGGTGCGGGTTTCGCTCGGTGACTGCATTGGCCAGGTCTTGATCGGTGTCAGGCTGGGATCAATCCCAGCTCAAAGCCCCGCCGGACTGGTACTCGATGACGCGGGTTTCGAAGAAGTTGCGTTCCTTCTTCAAATCGATCATCTCGCTCATCCACGGGAACGGGTTTTCTTCGTTCGGGAACAACGGGTCCAGGCCGATCTGCACCGCGCGCCGGTTGGCGATGAAGCGCAGGTAGCCCTTGAACATCGACGCATTCAGACCCAACACGCCGCGCGGCATGGTGTCTTCGGCGTAGCGATATTCCAGTTCGACGGCCTTCAGGAACAGCGCCTTGATTTCGGCCTTGAATTCGGCCGTCCAAAGCTGCGGGTTCTCGAGCTTGATCTGGTTGATCAGGTCGATACCGAAATTGCAGTGCATGGACTCGTCGCGCAGGATGTACTGGTACTGCTCGGCGGCACCGGTCATCTTGTTCTGGCGGCCCATCGCCAGGATCTGCGTGAAGCCCACGTAGAAGAACAGGCCTTCCATCAGGCAGGCGAACACGATCAGGCTCTTCAGCAAGGTCTGGTCAGCTTCAGGCGTGCCCGTCTTGAAATGCGGGTCCATGATCGCGTCGATGAACGGGATCAGGAACTCGTCCTTGTCACGAATGGAGGAGACCTCGTGATAGGCATTGAAGATCTCGCTTTCATCCAAGCCCAGCGACTCGACGATGTACTGGTAAGCGTGGGTGTGGATGGCCTCTTCGAAAGCCTGGCGCAAAAGGAACTGTCGGCACTCGGGCGCAGTGATGTGGCGTTAGGTGCCCAGCGTGATGTTGTTGGCCGCCAGCGCGTCGGCGGTGACAAAGAACCCGAGGTTGCGCTTGACGATGCGACGTTCGTCCTCGGTCAGACCGTTGGGGTCTTTCCAGGTCGCGATGTCGCGCGACATGTTGACCTCCTGGGGCATCCAGTGGTTGGCACAAGTGGCCAGGTACTTCTCCCAGGCCCACTTGTACTTGAAGGGCACCAACTGGTTGACATCGGTCTGGCCGTTGATGATGCGCTTGTCAGCGACGTTGACGCGGCGCAGTGACGATTCCTCACCGCCCTCGAGACCGCGTAACGGGGTGACTGGCGAGGCGACCGCTGGCGCCCTCTTGGCAGGCAGCCCATCGGTGAGCGTTGCAGACAGCGAGGGCGCTGATGACGGCGCGGGCCATGAAGAGGTGACGCTTGGCGTCGACTTCAGAGGGGTGGAACGACCTTCTTCTTCCCAGACCAGCATTGCGTGTTGTCCTCAGAGACGTTCAATTATCAGAGCGATGTGCTTGCAGGCCAAGCACTTGTTGCATGAGCGCGAGGTTGGTAAGCGACAGACACTGCCTCGCACCACTGCCCACACCGACCTTCGCCTTCAACGGGGATGCACGAGATGCAACAACGCGTCACTGGCAAGCCTCGCAATCGGGGTTGTCGATCGAGCAGAACTTCACGTCCGTGGCAGGCGATGAATCGGAATGTGCCATCTGCAACTGGGCCTTGGCCGCTGCAGCCTCCATGGCGGAAGACACACCACCGCTGGAGGGCACCGAGTTCAGCGCACCCGGGTGCACGGTGGACTTCTCCGCGTGGGTGGCG
>CAYSOD010000770.1:0-1843 GCA_964432385.1 uncultured Rubrivivax sp. | reverse complement strand
CTCGCCGGCGCCGTAGCTGCGCCCGGGGCGATTGCCGACGATCTCCAGCTCGATGGCATCCGGCGCCTCGGTCATGTCCAGGATGGGATAGGTGGCCCAGTCCACGCTGGTCACCCGGTCGGGCTCGAAGCGCACCTCCTCATGCAGTGTGCGGCTCAAGGCCATGAGGATGTTGGACTCCACCACCCCTTCCAGGCCGAGGGGGTTGACCACAAAACCGCAGTCATGGGCCACCACGAAACGCACGGCCCGCCAGTGCCCGTCCGCAGGGCGCACCTCGACCTCGGCGACGATGGCCACCACGGCCCCATTTCGCGGTGCGTAGGCCATGCCGCGGCCGCGCAGCATCCCGTCGGCATCGACCCTGGCGCGGGGGCCCACCCGGGCTTGCCAGCCCGCTCGCGCGGCCGCAGCCTTGACCACGGCCTGGTGACGCGCGTCCCCCAGATGGCGCAGCCTGAAGGCCACGGGGTCCTCGCCCGCGGCCCAGGCCAGTTCATCGATGAAGCTCTCGCTGGCAAAGCAGGTGGCCATGCCGTCGGGGTCGCGCAGGTGCCCAGTGCGCAAGCCCGTGGCCAGGGACTGCTCCCAGCCGATCAGCTCACCGCCCACCCGACGGTGATCGAAACGGTAGGACTCCGCCGACACCTGAAAGAGGTCCTGACTGCGGGTGACGTGACCGCCAATCAGTTGGGAGGCCAGCGAGTCGCCAAATCGGGAGGTGCCCGAGGGGCGTGTGCGGCCCGAGTAACCCCGCGAGTGGAAGTCGAAGGCCGTGACCTGGCGCTGGGCGTCCAACCCCCCGCGCAGCCGGAAAACCCCGGGTGGCCCCTTGGGATCCCAGGCGGTGGCGTCGGCACGGTCGTACTGCACGCGCACTGGCCGCCCTACCTCACGCGACAGCAGCACCGCGTCGATGGCGGCGTCGTCCGCATCGTTCATCCCGTAAGACCCTGAGCCCGGCAGCCACAGCACCCGCACCTGACTGGCCGGTCGTCCGAGCCACGCGGCCACCGCGGGCCGCAGCGGGTAGGGCTTCTGGCCGCCCATCCAGACGGTGACCTGATCGGGCTGCACGTCGGCCACCGCGCAGGCCGGTCCCATGCAGGCGTGTGACTGAAAGGGGTACTCGTACCAGGCCTCCAGGCGCGTGGCAGCCGCAGCCAGCGCAGCGTCCACGTCACCTTGCTGGCGGTCGATCTTGCGCACACGCGCCGGCGCCGTGCGCAGGGTCTCGTACAGCGCGTCATAGCTGGCCGGAAACTGCAGCGAGGCCGCTGACCAGCGCAACCGCGTGCGGCGCGCCGCGAGCACCGCCTGCTCCTCGCGCTCGCACACGACGGCGGCGAAGTTGCCCAGCATCACCAGGCGGATGAAGCCCGGCACCTGTGGCGCAGCCTCCACGCCCAGCAACTGCGCGCCTGCGGTGGGCGGACGCAGCACGCGGGCATGCACCATGCCGGGCACCTGATGATCGACGATGAAGCGAGCCTCGCCCCGCACCTTGGGAGGGATGTCCAGGCGCGCGATGGGCCGCCCGGCAAAACGGTAGGTGGCCGGATCCTTGGGGCGCACCTTGGGGTCGAAGGCGAGCTCGAACCGCCCCGCCTTGAGCAACTCGGCGTACGGCAGACCCGCCCCCTGCGCGTCCCGGCGCCACACCGCGCCGTCACGGGTCAGCAGGTCCTGCTCGGGCACGCTCCAGCGCTGCGCGGCGCGGGCCACGAGAAAGGCGCGCGCCTGGGCCGCAGCCTGGCGCAAGGCCGATCCGCCATCGGTGATGCCGTTGCTGGAGCCGGTGCCGCGCTGGTCCACCGTGGTGGCGGTGTCACCCATGCGCAGG
>CAYSOD010000769.1:0-1845 GCA_964432385.1 uncultured Rubrivivax sp. | reverse complement strand
GCAGGCCGTCCTGTACGAAGTGTTTGCCATCGCCTTCGTCGGGCCGGTGCTGGGTCTGCTGTTTGACAAGCCGTTCGCGACCACCATGGCGCTGGCCGTGGTGCTGTCGGCCATGGCCTTGTGCTGGAACTACGTCTTCAACGCGGTGTTCGAGTGGTGGGAGTCCCGACACAGCGTGATGGGCCGCCGCCTGGCCCGGCGCATGGGGCTCGGCGCAGGCTTCGAGGGCGGCCTCACCCTCCTCCTGGTGCCGGTCATGGCCTGGTGGCTGGACACCACCTTCCTCAACGCGTTCCTGGCCAACGCGGGGCTCCTGCTTTACTTCTTCGCCTACGCCATCGCCTTCACCTGGGCCTTTGACAAGGTGTTCGGCCTGCCGCAGTCTGCGCAGCCTTCGCCGCCCTCTGCCTGAGTCGACTGTTTATGTCTGCCACCGCTTCGATCACCGACGCGAACCCGACTGAGGCCGAGATGGAAGCTCGGGTCGCCAGATTCCACCGGCTCACCCCCACGCAGGACTACGTGGACGCGGCCATTCCGGGGTGTGAGCGCACCACGTACCGGGTGCTGGGCCACCCGCCGGGCGCGCCGCTGCAGGCCGAGGACTTTCACCTGAACATCGTGCGCTGCGAGCCGGGCAAAGCTGCCCCGCTGCACAACCACCTTACGCAGGAGGTGTTCATCGCCCTGACTGGGCGTTGGGAGGTCTTCTGGGGCCCGCAGGGCCAGCGCACCCTGGTGCTGGAGCCGCTGGACACGATCAGCATTCCGCCCGGGGTGTCCCGGGGATTCAGGAACGTGGCGGCCGAGAGCAGCCTGCTGATGGGCATCGCCAGCGGTCGCGACCCTGGCCACATCAACTGGCCGACCCAGGTGCGCGCTGCGGCCCTGGCGGTGGGCGTGGAGTTGCCTTCGCCTTGAAGGCGGCCCTTGGTGGGCATCGGCAGAATGTCCGCCATGGCTACCCCCCTGCCCACCCCCGACATCCTCGCCCTGGGTGAGCCCATGGTGGAGTTCAACCAGACGGGGGAGGGGGCAGGGCGGCTGTACCTGCAAGGTTTTGGTGGTGACACCTCGAACTTCGCCGTCGCTGCGGCGCGGCAGGGCGCACGGGTGGGCTACATCAGCGCCTTGGGTGCTGACCCCTACGGTGCCATGCTGCGGGGCTTGTGGACCACCGAAGGCGTGGACCATACAGACGTGTATACGGACCCCGAAGCCTTCACCGCCATCTACTTCGTCACCCACGACGCGCAGGGTCACCACTTCCACTTCTTCCGAAGGGGCAGTGCGGCCAGCCGCATGACGCCTGCGCAGCTCCCGCGCGAGCGCATCGCGCGGGCGAGGGTGCTGCACCTGTCGGGCATTTCGCTGGCGATTTCCGATGCGGCCTGCGAGACGGGTTTTGCGGCCATGGAACTCGCCCGTGCGGCGGGCGTGGCGGTGAGCTTCGACACCAACTTGCGGCTGAAGCTGTGGCCGCTGGCGCGCGCCCGCGAGGTGATGACCGAGGCCCTGCGCCGCTGCGACATCGCGCTGCCCAGCCTGGACGACGTGCGCGCGCTGACGGGCCTGGACGACCCCGACGCGCTGGTGGACCACTGCCTGGCGCTCGGCGCCCGCGTCGTGGCCTTGAAACTGGGCGAGGCGGGTGCGCTGGTGGCCACGGCGCAGGAGCGCCACCGCATCGCGCCCCACCCCTGCCGGCCGGTGGACGCCACGGGCGCCGGTGATACCTTCGGGGGCGCTTTCGTGGCACGCTGGGTGGCGGGCGACACGCTGTTGCAGGCGGGCCGCTACGCCGCTGCGGCTGCGGCCCTTTCTACCCAAGGCTATGGCGCGGTG
>CAYSOD010000768.1:0-1850 GCA_964432385.1 uncultured Rubrivivax sp. | reverse complement strand
CTTGTCTTCGTCCGCGGCTGCCGCCGCAGGCGCGGGGCTGGACTGTGCCAGTGCATGCGGCACGGCCATCGAAGCCAGGGCCAGCGTGACAGCCACGGACAAAGCGTTTTGGGAGGCACGGACTTTCACGGCGTGATCCTTCTGTAAGGGCCAGGCAGGCCTGAGGTGTGTTGGAACGGGAGTCTCGGTCAATTCAGGCTATCAATGTTTTTTACATTTGTAAAGCACAATCTTGGAAGCACTCAAGCCACCAGGGACTCAGGTCACTCATCGGGCCACCTGCGGTATTCGCTGGCCCCGTGCACAACTGCAGTGCGCTGCGCTCAGACCTCTGCGTGCAGGCGAAGCAGGTTGGAGTAACTCTTGTTGATCAGCTCGAAAGCGCGCGAGTGGGGCGCGGTGGCGAAGACCTCACGGCGAGCCAGGTCAAGCTCGAAAAGCATTTCCCGCAAACGCGGATCACGCACGAGGCTCTGAACCCAGCCGGCGACCACATGCCGCACGCCGTGGGTCACGGGGTTCACGCGGTGCAAGGTGCTGGCCGGGTACAGCACCATCTGTCCGGCGGGAAGCTTGAAGGTCTGCTCGCCCTGAGGCTCGTCGATGACGAGCTCGCCTCCGCCGTAATCCTGGGGCTGCGACAGGAACAACGTGAAGGCCAAGTCCGTGCGCACCACAGGCCGGCCCATGACCGCGTTGTCCACGTGATTGCCATAGCCGCCGCCCGCAGCGGTGCGAGAGACCAGCACATCGGACTGCGCGCGGGGCAGGGCCGCGCTGACGAAAGTCTGGTTGCCCTGCAGGGCTTGCTCCACGAGCTTCTGGATGCGCAACCTCAGGGGTGAACCCTGCGGCAGTTGCAGGTTGTTCTTCACCTCCCGGGCTGCCCAGCCGGCGGTGGCGGCTCCACTCTCAAATTCTGCCGCTTGCAGCGAGCGCGTGAGCTCATCCAGCGCTTCACGCGACAGCACGTCGCCGATACACAGCATCATCCTGCGAGCCCCTCGATCACCCGGCCGTGACTGCGGCGTGCAGCGCCAAGTCAGTCTTTGGCGCTCTTCTTGCGGAAGGTGTCGAGCACCCGGCCGACCACAAGGTCCTTGCCGCTGCCATAGGTGCGTTTGCCATCGCCGATCATCACGAACTTGGTCACGAAGGCGAAGTAGTAGCAGGCCTCACCGTCTTGCGGTTTACCAGAGTAGGCTGGCATGCACACCTGATTGCCCTTGATCGCGTAGCGGCCCGCTATCGGGTTGACGGCGGCGGTGTAGCAAACGCCGTTCTCGATCTCGTAGTCCTCTCCCAACGGGGTGGGGCACTGCGACATCTCGGCCTTGCTCCAATCGCGTTTCCAGCCTTGGACCATGCCGTTGGGATTGAAGTACAGGGCCACGGCCTGGTCCTTTCTGACGGTGTTGCCCACCAGCGCCATTCGCAACTGATCGGCATCCAGTGCAGGCGCCCTGAAGTCCGGTCCCGACGCGGAGAAGCCGATGCCGCCCTCGCCGCCTTCGCCAGCCAGTTGCTTCTGCAGCGCCTTGGCGAAGGGGTAATCGCGTTGATGTTGATTGCCGTGATAGGTGACATCGGTCGGCTTGAGAGCCGCCGCCGCGATGGGCGCAGTTGTGGCCGGCGGCGCGGCGGCCGCGGTCGGCGTCTGCCCCTGGGCCGTCAGGGGCGAGCTGATCACCACAGCCAAACCGGCCCAGATACGCATGGTCGATCTCATGTGAACCCCTTCGTACGGCTTGCCGGTCAGCGACCACCGCAGACCCGGACACAAAGCCAGGATGGGTTTGTATCGTTCTTGTACCTTGTAAGTCAATAATGCAATATAGTGATTTGAAAGA
>CAYSOD010000767.1:0-1852 GCA_964432385.1 uncultured Rubrivivax sp. | reverse complement strand
GGCCTGAGCCTTGAGCAGATGGACGTCATCGAACTCAACGAAGCCTTCGCCGCGCAGGGCCTGGCCGTGCTGCGCGACCTGGGCCTGGCCGACGACGACGCCCGCGTCAACCCCAATGGCGGCGCCATCGCACTCGGCCACCCGCTAGGCGCCAGCGGCGCCCGCCTGGCCACCACGGCGGTGAACCAGCTGCACCGTATCCAGGGCCGCTACGCCCTGTGCACCATGTGCATCGGCGTGGGGCAAGGGATTGCGGTGGTCTTGGAGAGGGTTTGACCTGGGTTGGATTTATCGAGACCCGAAGCCAGCTTGGCCTGCACCTCTGATGCAACCAAAGTATGGCGCGGGTGCTTGGCCGCTTTCTCCTCCTGTGTGCCTGACTCACCCAGTGGGCGCCGCCCCTGCAAGGGAATGAAGCCCAGGGTCCTGTTAGCGTCAGCCTTTCCGGTCGACGCCTGCTGACATGGAACACCGCTTCCGCGCTGATGTCGTTTGCAATCCAGCCAACGCGGCAATCCTCTCGAGGTGGAAGCGCGTGGAGTTGCCAGGGGCTTGGCTTGTGGCCGGCTGCTTGTTCCAAACCGTGTGGAACCTGCAGGCCGGACGGCCCGCTTACCAGGACATCAAGGACTACGACCTCTTCTACTTTGATGCCTCGGACCTCAGCCAGCAGGCCGAACAGCAGGCACAAGCTCATGTCGACTCGCTGTTCGGTGACCTGGGGGTTGTGCTCGAGGTCGCCAACCAGGCTCGCGTTCACCTCTGGTACGAGCAGTTCTTCGGTCATGCTTACGCACCGTTGAGCTCCTCAGAGGAGGGCATCGGGAGGTTCCTGGTGCGCGAAACCTGCGTTGCTGTCCGGCCCGGACAGTGCTTCGCGCCGTATGGCCTGAAAGGCCTCTACGCGGGCACCCTCAGTCCCAATCCCTTGGTTCCGCTCACCGCCCTGTTCGAGCGCAAGGTCGCCAGCTATCGCCAACGGTGGCCCTGGCTGGTGGTCAGTGCCGGATGCCATGACGCCTGAACCTAAGTTCAACACGGGTTCGTCCCTGCCCGGCTGCCTTGCCTCTTTGGCGTTCACTGTCTAAGCTCCACCTCGAGCCAACTCGAGCGTAAGCCAGCCTGCCGTTGCAGCCTCGTGAGCGCCAACGTGAGATCGCAAGACGACATGGTTGACCCGCTGACTTTCCCCATCCCGGAGTCCATTGAAACGTCGAGACTGGTGCTGAGGTGCTTTCGCGTCACGGATGCGCCAGAACTCCACGAAGCCTTGGTGGAGTCGCTCGCAGAGCTGCGTGCAAACCTCTGGTTCTTGCCCTGGGTGGCGGAAGAGCAGTCTCTGCAATCAGCGGAGCTCAGGTGCCGCAAGGCGCAAGCCGGTTTCCTGCTCCGGACTGATTTGCCCTACCTGGCTTTCAGCAAACAGTCTGGTCGGCTTATTGGTTCAGCCGGGTTGCACCGAACCGACTGGGCGCTTCCCAAGACGGAGGTCGGCTATTGGATTCGCTCGAGTGAGGTCGGCAAGGGCTACGCCTCCGAGGCCGTCGTGGCCCTGACGGAATGGGCATTCACCAGCCTGCAGGTCCAGCGCGTCGAACTCGTCACCGACGAGCGCAACGCTGGCTCAAGAGCCGTTGCAGGACGTTGCGGCTTCAGGCTGGAGGGCACCTTGCACAGCACCATGCAGTCCCCGGATGGGACGCTTCGCAACTCCTGCATCTATGCCCGAGTGCGGGTGGCGCTGTGACCCATCGGCCAAGCTTGGCGCGCTACCGCCTCGGTCCATCAAGGGCCGCCTGGCCGAGAATGCAGTGACATGAGCGCACTCCACGCCGCTTCCTTGCGCGAGATC
>CAYSOD010000766.1:0-1853 GCA_964432385.1 uncultured Rubrivivax sp. | reverse complement strand
CGCCACCCTTGGCGGCCACCGTCACGTCTACCGTGTTGCCTGGCACCACGCTCATGTGCACCACGGCGGGGGTGTTGTCCTTGGTGTTCTTGCGCTCGAAGATCGGATCGGCCAGCACCGAGGCGCGCAGCGTGTTATCCGGATCCAGGTAGCCCCGGCGTACGCCTTCATTCACGGCATCTTCGATGGAGCCCGGGAAGCCCTCGAAGCGCACGTCCATCCCGATCTTCAGGAACACGTTGACGATGCCGGTGTCCTGGCAGATGGGCCGGTGGCCCTCAGCGCACATGCGCGAGTTGGTCAGGATCTGTGCAATCGCGTCCTTGGCCGCGGGCGAGGCTTCGCCCTCGTAGGCGCGGGCCAGGTGGGCGATGTAGTCGGCCGGATGGTAGTAGCTGATGTACTGCAGCGCAGAGGCGACGGTCTCGACGAGGTCGGCGTGGCGGATGGTGGTCATGGTCGGTCAGCGGTCAGTGATGAGGCTTGGAGGAGTGGCCGGACATCAGCTTGTCTGCGTAGGCGATGGCCAGCGCCGAGAACAGGAAGGCGATGTGGATGACGGTCTGCCACAGCAGCACCTTCTCCTCGTAGTTCGCCGCGTTGATGAAGGTCTTGAGCAGGTGGATGGAGCTGATGCCGATGATGGCGGTGGCCAGCTTGACCTTGAGCACCGATGCATTGACATGGCTCAGCCATTCCGGCTGGTCGGGGTGCCCTTCGAGGTTGAGGCGTGAGACGAAAGTCTCGTAGCCACCCACGATCACCATGATCAGGAGGTTGCTGATCATCACGACGTCGATCAGCGCCAGCACCACCAACATGATGATGGTTTCGTTGAGCTGCCGGATGGGCTCGTAGCCCGTGATGTTGCCGGCAGCATCCTTCACCACCTGGGCTTTGTAGCCGATGCTGGTGACGAGTTGCTGCAGGGCGGTCTGGCTGCCGAAGGCGGCTTCCACCAGGTGCACCAGCTCCACCCAGAAGTGGTAGACGTAAACCGCCTGGGCCAGTATCAGCCCCAGGTACAGCGGCAGTTGCAGCCAGCGGCTGGCGAAGATCAGCCCGGGCAAACCGTGCAGACGACGGCGGCCGGAGAGGTCAGGGGTGTTCATGAGGCGTTTGGGGTGCCAGGCCGGTCGGGGCGACCGGTTCGTTCGAACCCTATTGGGGTCGGTCCTGTTGCAAGAAATTGTAGGTGCGTCAACATGACAGCCGTCTTGCGCATGGTCTGGGCGCGGGCCTGCCGCCAAGGCAGGAGTAAGGCCTCCGTCAGAGCGGTTCTTCAGAGTTCGGCCCCGACGTCAAGACACCCCCGGAGTTGCAAGGTTTTCTGCTCTCCGGCACACCTGCATCCCTACCAAGAATTCCAGGAGACTTCTCATGTCCAGCGACAACGCCACTGCCTCGAAGATCTACCTGCCTCCAGCCGCCCTGGCGGCTACAGCCGCCGTGTCCGGCATGGCGGGCTACCAGGCGCTGTGCGCCGAGGCCGAAGCCGACTACGAGGGCTATTGGGCGCGCCTGGCAAGGGAGTTCATCTCCTGGAAGACCCCGTTCTCCAAGGTGCTGAACAGCGGCTCAGCGCCCAACTACCGGTGGTTCGAGGACGGCACGCTCAACGCCTCTTACAACTGCCTGGACCGACACATCGAGGGCGGCCGGGGTGACAAGACCGCGCTGATCTTCGAGGCTGATGGCGGCGAAGTCTCCAAGGTCACCTACAAAGAACTGCTGGCACGTACCTGCCAGATGGCCAACGGCCTGAAGAGTCTGGGCATCAAGAAGGGCGACCGCGTCATCATCTACATCTCCATGTCGGTGGACGGCGTGGCGGCCATGCAGGCCTGCGCCCG
>CAYSOD010000765.1:0-1853 GCA_964432385.1 uncultured Rubrivivax sp. | reverse complement strand
CTTCGGCGAGCAGCTCGAACTTGGCCTTCTTGCCGCCGATGGTCACGCCCTTGGCATTGAGCTCGTCGATGGCCATGCGAGCACCCATCTCATTGTCCTTGCCCAGGTGGGCAATGCCGCCGCTGGTGGGGGCGACGTGACCGATCTTGACGACCAGGTCTTGCGCAAAGGCAGAACCGGCCAGCAACATGGCAGCAGCGCCACCAAGGAGGGTGTACTTGATTTGCATGAAAGAACTCCTGATGAGGTTGGACGACTGAGATCTGTCGCTCAGTGTGCACGACGATACCCGAAAAAAAGTCCGATGTTCATCAGGGAATCCGCAGGCTGGCTCCAGTCGGCGGCGCTTCGGCGAATCCTCTTGGCTCGGCTGGGTGCGCAGCCTTGTGCCCGAGCACTTGCCGCAGTTCGACTTCCAGCACATCCCGCAGGCGCGCCTGGACCGAGGCGACCAGGGGTTCGCGCAGGCGTTCGACGGCCTCGTCCACGGCGTCCTGAATGGCTGGGGCCAACAGGTCACGCAGCCTGCCTGCAACCAGCGCGTCCACTTGCGGACCCAGTCGGTCCATCACCTGATCCACCCAGGCGTCGGGGTTCTCCAGCGCCGGTACGGCGGTCTTTTCAGGTTCTGGTGCTTCGAGGGGGTCGTCGCCCAGGTCCGGCAGTGGGTTCGGTTCGACCACCTCGGTCAGGGTGGGCACCCGGGCCAGCAGATCGGCCGGCACCGAGGTCATGCTGAGCTTCCCACGGCCACCGCCTTGACCGGCCAGCCTTGAGCCTCGTAGGTCCGCCAGCGCCGTCTGGCCTGTTGCCTGTCGTCGTCCTGCGTCGACACCACTTCAATGATGCGCTCCCATTGATCGGCGTCGGTGGGGGGTTCGGATGACAGTTGGATCAGCACGCGGGCGGCAGGCACCTCCGCGGGCCAGGCGCTCTCCACTTCCATGAGCCAGATGGGCGTGCGGTGCAAAGCCGCGGACAGCGTCACTTCGGAGCGAAGACGGTGATGCGGCACAAAGTCTTGGGGCTCGAAAGTCCACAAGGCCTTGTCCAACAGGTCCATCTCGACGGCGTCTCCTCGCACCAACACTCGCGAGCCCTGCCTCACCGCCTTGCGCAGCAGGCGGCACAGGTACAGCGTGCGGTCCTCGACACCGGTGTGAAAGCTGATGTCAGGCACGACGCGTACCGCGGCTTGGGCTCAACGGGCTGTGCCGACTCCGGCCGTCCCCACGGCGCACTCAGCCCACGCGGCCCAAGATGAAATGCGTGAGCAGCGCCACGGGTCGTCCGGTGCCCCCCTTGGCGGCGCCGGACCTCCAGGCGGTACCCGCGATGTCCAGGTGAGCCCAGGGGAACTTGCCTGCAAACCGCTTGAGGAACATGGCAGCGGTGATGGCCCCCCCGGCGCGCGGCCCCACGTTGGCCATGTCGGCAAAGGAGCTCTTCAGCGCTTCGTCGTACTCCTCGTCCACGGGCATGCGCCAGCAGGGGTCCAGCGCCCTGTCTCCGGCCTTCTGTAACTCCTCGGCGAGCGCATCGTCAGGGCAGAACAAGCCACTGCGCTGATGACCCAATGCAATGACGCAGGCACCGGTCAGTGTGGCGATGTCTACCACGGCCGCGGGTTTGAACCGTTCGGCGTAGGTCAGGGCGTCGCACAGGATGAGCCGCCCTTCGGCGTCGGTGTTGAGGATCTCGATGGTCTGGCCGGACATGCTGGTGACCACATCGCCCGGTTTGACGGCCCGGCCGCCAGGCATGTTTTCGGTGGCCGCAATCAGACCGACCACGTTGACCGGCGCCTTCATCTGCGCCAGGGCGCGCAACGTGCCCAACACGCTGGCCGCGCC
>CAYSOD010000764.1:0-1857 GCA_964432385.1 uncultured Rubrivivax sp. | reverse complement strand
CGGCCCCCGTGTGGGCCTCGGCCGCGTGGCCCAGGCCGGCCGCGCGGCGGATCGCCGGCTCGAACCAGCGCCATCCCGGCCACATGAAGGTCTTGTAGTAGAAGCCCGCCGGCAGCAGCGCGGCGAACCGCGAGTTGAGGGCGCCCAGGTCCCAGCGCAGGCTCGGC
This sequence comes from uncultured Rubrivivax sp., assembly GCA_964432385.1. GTDB lineage: Bacteria > Pseudomonadota > Gammaproteobacteria > Burkholderiales > Burkholderiaceae_C > Rubrivivax. The sequence continues at coordinate 1,690 of CAYSOD010000764.1, read as the reverse complement.
CAGGCGTTGCCGGGGCGGGCCACCAAACCCTCAGACAGCACGATGTCGGTGGTGCGCGTGTTGGGCGTGCGCCGGGCGCCGTCGCCCACGTCGACCAGGCCGGTGGGCTCCTCCACCCCGCAAGAGAAGATGCCACGCGGCCGGTGCAGCTTGAAGCTGCGGCCGATGTGCACTGTACCGCTGGCCAGCAGCGCAGACGCCAGGGTGTCGCCGCCGTGGCCATGGAACGCGCGTCCGTCGAAGCTGAAGCTCAGCGCTTGCGAGCGATCGATCCAGGCCCCGGCCGGCGCGGGGAGGCGGTAGCCACTCATGGGACCACCCTCAGCGCGCAGGAATAGCCCAGCCTGCTCATGACACCGCCCCTGGAGGCATCTCGGTGATGGCGCACACCGCGCTCACCTCGTGCGTGACCGTGTCGCGCCTCACGTTGAACCACATGCCGCACCCGTAGGTATGGCGCCAGCGCTCGGCGTGCGAGCCCTTGGGGTTTTCGCGGAAGAAGAGGTAGCGGCCCCAGGTCGCGTCGTCGCAGTCAAGCGGCGGGCGGGCGATGGCGGTGGTGCCGCCACAGTGGAACTCGCTGGCCGCGCGCGGCCCGCACCAGGGGCAATGGAGTTGCATCATGGGGTGCGGCTTCCTCGGTTCCTCAGTGCGCGATGCCGGCGGCCGCCGCTTCGTCGATCAGGCGGCCGGTGTGGAAGCGCTCGAGCTGGAAGGGTTCGGCCAGCTCGTGGTTTCGGCCCGTGGCCAGCTGGTGGGCCAGCGTCCAGCCCCCCACCGGAATGGCCTTGAAGCCGCCCGTGCCCCAGCCGCAGTTGATGGACAGGCCCGGCACTGGCGTGGGGCCGATGATGGGGCTGGAGTCCGCCACCACGTCCACGATGCCCGCCCACTGACGCAGCAGCCGCAGGCGCCCCAGCGTCGGGAACATCTCGGCAGTGGTCGCAACCACGTGCTGCATCACGTCGAAGCTGCCGCGCTGGGCATAAGACGGGAAGAGATCGAGGCCACCCCCGATCACCAACTCGCCCTTGTCGCTCTGGCTCCAGTACGACCCCAGCGCCGGCGACAGCGTCACCGTATTGAGCACGGGCTTCACGGGCTCGCTCACCATGGCCTGCAGCGCGTAGCTCGTCACCGGCAGTTCGAACCCTGCCATGCGCGCCAGCACCGACGAATGCCCCGCCACGGCCAGCGCCACCTTCTCGGCACGAATGGGCCCGCGCGCCGTGTCCACGCCCACCACGCGCTCGCCCTGCTTCAGAAAGCCCGTGACCGGGCAGTTCTGGATGATGTCCACGCCCAGCGCCGAGGCGCCGCGCGCGTAGCCCCAGGCCACCGCGTCATGGCGTGCGGGCCCGGCCCGGCGCTGGATGAAGCCGCCCAGGAGGGGAAAGCGCGCTTGGGCGCTGAAGTTCAGCCGCGGCTCCAGTGCCTGCAGCCCGCGCAAGTCCAGCAGGTCGGCATCGATGCCGTTGCAGCGCATGGCGTTGGCCCACCGGCTCTGGGCGTCCAGGTCATGGCGGGAGTGCGCCAACGTGACGATGCCGCGAGGGCTGAGCATGATGTTGTAGTTCAGCTCGAGCGACAGGCCTTCATACAGCTTGAGCGAAAAGTCGTACAGCCGCGCGCTCTCGGGGTAAAGGTAGTTGGAGCGCACGATGGTGGTGTTTCGCCCAGTGTTGCCGCC
>CAYSOD010000763.1:0-1861 GCA_964432385.1 uncultured Rubrivivax sp. | reverse complement strand
GCCGCGGCGCGCACAGCGCTGACGCAAGGCCACGGCCAAGCGCTCCCGCACAGCGACCGGGCGCTGCCGCCACAATCCAACACCGCACCGGGCATCCGCTCGCTGCCCTGCTTCCGCTTCTGCCAGGACCTGACCTCCATGCCCACCGTGCAACTCCAAGTCAACGGCCTTGACACCCACACCGAGGTGGCGCCCACCACCCTGTTGGTTGACCTGATCCGGGGCCCGCTGCGGCTCACCGGCACCCACGTGGGCTGCGATACCGCCCAATGCGGGGCCTGCACCGTGCTGGTGGACGGCCAGCCGGTGAAGAGCTGCAGCGTGCTGGCGCTGCAGGTGCAGGGCCGTGGGGTGACCACGGTCGAAGGCCTGCCCGCGCTGGCACCGGTTGGCACAGGCAACGGCGCGGCGGCCTCCGCTGCTGCGCTCCACCCCCTTCAGGAGGCCTTCATGAACTGCCATGGCCTGCAGTGCGGCTTCTGCACACCGGGCATGCTGATGGCGGCCGCAGGCCTGCTGGCGCACACGCCCGACCCGACGGACGCGCAGATCGTCCATGCCCTGGAAGGCAACCTGTGCCGCTGCACGGGCTACGTCAACATCGTGGCCGCGGTGCGCGAGGCGGCGCAGACCCTGCGGGCCTCGGCCCCCGGCACCTCCACCATGACTTCGGGAGCCGCAGCATGAACGCCCCCCTGCCCGCCGCCGGCCTGGACGCTCTGCGCTTCGGCAGCGGCCACACCGTGCGCCGCATCGAGGACCCCACCCTCGTGGCCGGACAAGGCCGCTACACCGACGACCTGCAGCGCGAGGGTTTGGCGCATCTCGTCTTCGTGCGCTCGCCGCATGCCCATGCCCGCATCGTGTCCGTGGACACCGCCGACGCACGCGCCCTGCCCGGCGTGCTGGCCGTCTACACCGGCGCCGAGCTGGCTGCCGCGGGCGTCAAGCCCATGCCCGCGCCACCCCCGAACTTCAAGCGGCCCGACGGCTCGCCGGCCACCAGCGCGCCACGCCGCGCTCTGGCCCACGAGGTGGTGCGCTTTGTGGGCGAGGCGGTGGCCGCCGTGGTAGCCCTGACGCGGGAGGCCGCGGTAGAAGCCGGCGAGGCCGTGCTGATCGACTACGACGTGCTGCCCGCAGTGACCGATGTCCACGCTGCCACGGCCGAGGGCGCTACCGCGGTGTGGGAGCAGGCCCCCGACAACGTGGCCGCAGAGATGCACCACGGCGACGCCACCGCCTGCGACGCTGCCTTTGCCGCGGCCGCACACACCGTGAAGCTGGACCTGCTGAATCAGCGGCTGGCGCCGGCCTCCATCGAGCCGCGCGTGGTGATGGCCGAGCCCGAAGCCGACACCGGCCGCCTGCTGGTCACGCTGTCCAGCCAGATGCCCACCGCCGTGCGCGACGGCATCGCCAACCACCTTCCGGGCCTGACCAAGGAGCAGGTGCGCGTGCAGGTGGGCGACGTGGGCGGGGGCTTCGGCATGAAGACGGGCCTGTACCCCGAAGACCTGGTCGTGGCGCACGCCGCACTCGCGCTGCAGCGCCCGGTGCGCTGGCGCGGCCAGCGGCTGGAGGAGTTCACCGCCTCGGTGCATGGGCGCGACATGTTCACCCGGGCCGAGCTGGCGCTGGACGCCCAGGGCCGCGTGCTGGCCATGCGCCACCGCTCCTGGGCCAACGTGGGCGGCTACGCCACGCCCACGGGCTGCGCCATCCCCATGGTGCTGGGTCCCTTCGTGGCCACCAGCGTCTACGACATCCCCGTCATTGACTTCCACATCAGCGCCGTCATGACGAACACCACGCCGGCCGGCGCCTACCGCGGCGCGGGACGGCCTGAAGCGGTCTACAT
>CAYSOD010000762.1:0-1862 GCA_964432385.1 uncultured Rubrivivax sp. | reverse complement strand
ACTTGGCCTCCTTCAAGTGCCCACGGAGCATCGACTTCGACGCTGCGCTGCCCAGGCAGCCAACCGGTAAGCTCTATAAGCAACTGGTACGAGCGCGGTACTGGAAGTCTTGATGCGGCACATAGGCCTATGAACCTCTCGGTATCCGCGCACGGAACGATCCCATGAGTTGTTAGGTTCTGTAGACCCCGACTTCGATCTCACCTTTAAAGGCTGGTTTTGCGTCTCCGCCATCCCGGGTTTCGCATGTCCGGTTGGGGTCGGTACGACTCTCTCGCAAGCAGCGGGAGCAGTCATTGGATCAGCTCGCCCGCACGGCCGTAGTCCGAAGTCAGCTGTGCCCCATATCGCTGCCGCTCAAGCCGGCCCGACTGCTCCAGTTGAATGTCGGCTTGATGGTGCTCACCGTGAGTTCGCCCGCGAGCGGCGACCGGCTCCTTGCGCTGCTGAGCAGCCATCCACCCCTACCGTATGTGCCCCAGTGCTCCGCTCCAGGCGGCTCACCGTCGATGCGGCGAACTCCAAAAGGACCCTCGACATGGTAAGGAATACTCCTTACCATTGGGGCCTGTTCAGGAGAAGAGCCATGCCTGCCATTCATGAAGTCGCCACCCTCACCTCCAAAGGGCAGATCACGCTACCTAAGCCGATCCGCCAGGCCTTGGGAGTCACCGTCGGAGGCAAGGTGGCATTCGACCTGCAAGGCTCGCAAGTTGTGGTGAGCCGCGCCGACGATGCCACTCATGAAGACCCGGCTATTGGCGCGTTTCTAGCGCTACTGGAAAGGGACATCCATTCGGGCCAACGCCTGTGTAACCTGCCAGACGATGTGGTTCAGGCCATGCAAGCCACATTGAAGCGGCCGGTCGATCTTGCCGCTGACATCGAAGGCGATGTCGCGCTGTGATCCAGCGTCACGGTTGGAGCCTGCTTTTTCACGAGTGCCTGTCCGAGCAACTGCAACGACTGCACGCCGCCGCTGAGCGCGCACAGCAGCAAGATCCGCAGGGTTTCGAATCCAACGCCAACGTCCGTCTTTTCGCCGCGCTGTCCAAGCTGATCTTCGATGCGGTGCCGAGCGATCCTGGCCGAGAGGAGTACAGGCAAGGCAATACGATGGGAGCGGCATTTCGGCATTGGCGGCGGGCAAAGGTTGGCCGACGGTTCAGGCTATTCTTCCGCTACGACACCAAGACCCGCATCATCATCTTCGTCTGGGTCAACGACGAAAACACGCTGCGCGCGTCAGGAAGCAAGAGTGACCCCTATGCGGTCTTCCAGCGCATGCTGAAGCGTGGACACCCGCCAGATGACTGGGGAGCGCTGATGTCATCGAGCCATTACGACTGGCAAAAGTGACCGAGCCCCTGTAGCACATCGACGGGTAGAGCTACCCAGATCAGCACCCACGAATGGTCGCTTCAAGGCCGGCATCTTGCGTAGGCCCTTTGCTGATCGATGTCGGCTCAAGCTGCAGACGAGCCCCACAGATCAAGATCTACAGACATCCTCGGAAACCGAGGATCACCCCAGCGACTCAATCCCAGTAGTTGTCACTGCGCCCCCCTCCCGCTCAAACCGCTGCTCCACCAAGTTCACGCCCCACTGCGCCCCGGCGTACTCCTCCGCCACCCGAAAGCCGTGTCGCTCGTAAAGATGTCGGGCCGCATCCAAGCCCTTGAAGGTCCACAAGACCGTGCGGATGAACCGCTCCTGATCCACGAACTCGATGGCCCTGCGCAGCAGTGCGCTGCCCAAGCCTTGCCCGCGGCAGCCGTCATCCAGGATGAACCAACGCAGGTGGGCATGGCCGGCGCCGAGATCCTCGCCGTCGATCGCGATGGAACCCACGATCTGCCCGC
>CAYSOD010000761.1:0-1883 GCA_964432385.1 uncultured Rubrivivax sp. | reverse complement strand
GGTCCGCATTTGACGGTTTTGCCTTTAACACGCTGCTATTTCATAGTCGTCCGGAGACCTGGACTGGAAACCTGACAGAAGGCGAGCGGGTTTTCAGGCTCAATTACACCCGCGACAACAACCGACAGACTCTGTTGCCCCTGCCGGACTTTGTCGGTCAATTCCTCGGAACCATTGACACCGAAGCGCGACAGAGCACGGCGAGGTCGCCTCTGTCATATCCCTATGCCTACAGTCGGCACACCGTGATGTCCAAGCAGGGGCAGTCAAGACAACTCAGATCCCTGCGCTACGGCGATCCGTTGGTGGAGTCATTGACAGCGTTTTGTCAAGCTGACGATCGCGGACGGGCCTTCGCAATGTGGCGCCATCGGCCCACTTTCGAGGCACGAGACGCGAGCGGATGTGATCTCTGGTTTCGCTTTGACTTTCTTGTTGAAGCTGATTTCACAGAGTCCAACGATGATGCCACGCGCGCCCTGAAGCGCAGAGCGGAACAGCATTTCGCGCCGCAGTTCTACACCGTGTGGGTAAGTGCTGCAGATGGCGCCACATTGCACCCACCAGAAGTTCTCTTGGAGGACTATCGCAACTCGGATCACCTGCATGGTCGTGACTTCAACCTCAATCCCCGGCGGTGGCAGACGTTACAGATGCAAATCGACTCGGTGCCGTGGTTGCGAGAGTGGAAGCGCCACTGCCAGAACGCCGCAGCCAGCGCTCTGGCCTACATCAACGGCCACGATCTCGTTCAACAGCAACGGGCCCGAGGCCTGGCCTCTTTGAGGAATCAGCACGCGACGCGAGTTGCACAGATCGAGTCTCGGCTGACACGACTCACGGGTGTCGCGCAGGTCGTGGAACAGCGCGATCTGGACGATGAAGAGATGTTGTTCGCACGCCTGAACGATGCAATTCTGGTGCCGTCTGTACGCACAGACGTCGCTGGCGCTGTTTTCGCGTCGGCGAGCACACCGTTTGCCCAATGAACTCAGTGGACAGAGGTGACTTTGACGTCGCCGCACTGATGAACGTGTGCAGCCAATGGCCTGCACTCGCGGTGCCGACCCTTCCCGCGAGGGACCCGCTCCTTGAGCGACTGAGACAAGTGCTCCTGGCGCTGGGTCAGCACCCGGCCTCGGTTTCCGAGACCGACTGCATCGCCTTGATTCGGCATTTGCTGCTGCGCGTTGCGCCACAGGATGGCCAGGCGCCTTGGCTGCGAGTGCCCCTCAGCGTCGGATGGCCCACCACAGACCAGTGGCGGCGGGCTCAGTTCGAGGTACTGCCCGGCCCCGCCTCGCTCAATGTGCAGCCGCGATGGCCTCGTCTGAGTTTCCTGGGCACGCAGGCCGACCTGTTTGATGACGTCTTTCAGTCCATCCAGTCCCGCCCCCGACACGAGGTCGCCGCCGACCCCGTGCTATTTGAGTCCATGGGCCTCCCTAACTACACAGGACAGGGACAGCGAGAAGCCGTACGTGCGTTACTCCACTTGCCTGAAGGGCACACGCTCATTGCCAACCTGCCGACCGGCAGTGGCAAGAGCTTACTGGCGCAGTTGCCCCCATTGATCGAGCAGGAAGGTCAGATGACGCTGGCCATCGTGCCTACGGTCGCACTGGCCATGGACCAAGCTGCGCGGATAAGGGAGTTGCTGCGGCAGCGTTTTCCCTACCGGGAGTTTCCGCCATTAGCCTTTCATGGGGGTCTGACTAGGGAGGAGCGAGCTCAGGTCTACCAAGCAATCCGTCAAGGCACGCAGCCAATCCTCTTTACTTCACCTGAATACGCTGTTGGTAGCCTGCGAGAGGGACTAGAGAACGCCTCGTCTGAAGCACGCCTTCACCGAGTCTTCATCGATGAAGCGCATCTGGTCATCG
>CAYSOD010000760.1:0-1884 GCA_964432385.1 uncultured Rubrivivax sp. | reverse complement strand
GCCAGCGCCACGAAGCCGCGCGTCGCGTTCTTGGACAGCCCACGGTAGCGCACCTTGGCAAACCCCCACTGCCGCTTCACCACCGCGAACACGTGCTCCAAGCGCGAGCGCACCGAGGACTTCACGCGGTTGAGCTCGCGCTCCAGCTCCGCCGTCGGGCTCGACGGCCTGACCCGCTGGTTGGTGCAGTCCTGCGCCTGGGGTGCCTTCGACGCGATCAGCGCCTGCTGCGACGCGTAGGCGCTGTCGCCGAACACGGCCTTCTCCGCACCGTGCAGCAGCTGCGGCAGCGGGTGCTTGTCGTGCACGTTCGCCGCGGTCGCCACCGCGCTGTGCGCCAACCCGCTCTCGGCGTCCACGCCGATGTGCAGCTTCATGCCGAAGTACCACTGCTGGCCTTTGCGCGTCTGGTGCATCTCGGGGTCGCGCTCGCGCTGGGCGTTCTTGGTCGAGCTGGGCGCGGCGATGATGGTGGCGTCCACGATGGTGCCCTGGCCGAGCTTCATGCCACGCGACTGCAGCACTTGGCCAACCTGGGCGAACAACGCCTCGCCGAGCTTGTGCTGCTCCAGCAGTCGGCGGAACTTCAACAGCGTGGTGCCGTCGGGCACGCGCTCGCGGCCCAGGTCGATGCCCACGAAGCGGCGCAGCGCCACGCTGTCCAGCAGCGCCTCCTCGCAGGCCTCGTCGGCCAGGTTGAACCAGTGCTGCACGAAGTACATCCGCAGCATGCGCTCCAGGCCGATGGGCGGGCGGCCGTTGCCGCGCTTGGCGTAGTGCGGCTCGACCACCGCACACAACTCAACCCAGGGCACGATGGTGTTCATCGTGGCCAGGAAGGTGTCGCGCCGCGTCGGACGGCGGAAGCGCTCGAAGCTCTCGGACTGGTCGGCAGCCATGGCCAGGGTCTGCTGTTTCATGAACAGACAACGCATGAAGGGCGGGCGCGTTGACCTTATTCAGCGTTGCCCTAACCCCTCGCTCAAGCTGACCCGCTACGGCATGCAGCGTAAGCCTGGCGTGCGGCGCCTTCGGCACCTTCGCACACCAGGCTTACACTGCACGCCTACGCGGGCAGCTTAGCTCGAACGTTAGGCGTCACAGCAATTTCCGTTGTTGCGCTACCCCCAAACAGCCAAACCGTATGCAATCCGCGGCCCGATCGATCATCATCGACTTCTTTGGAGTGGTGGCTTCTTTCGACGAGTCCATCCTGTACCGCAGAATCGCCGAAGCCTGCCGTGATCCAGGCTCCGCCTTTGGTGCGCTGCGTGGCCTCCCGTCAACGCCGTCGCTTATTGAAGGACGCACCACTCTAGAGGAGGTGCACGAGAAGCTTGTCGCTGAGCTTGGCCTTAATCTGTCGGTTCAGTCCTTCCATGAGCTGTGGCTGCAACCGTACAGTGCACCGATGCCTGGCTTTGCTTCGCTTCTCCAGGAACTCAGTCGTCAGTACCGGCTCGTCTTGCTTTCCAACGTCGACCGCTACTACTTCGAGGCCATTCGAAGCTTGCACCCTGAGTTGGGCTACTTTGCGACCCAACTTGTCTCGTACGAAATGGGGTTCTCTAAACCGAGCGCGCAAGCCTTTCATGCAGCATTACGCGCAGCGGAGGCACAGCCTCACCTATGCTTCTTTCTCGACGACAAGCCCGAGAACATCCACGCGGCGCAAAGTCTTGGAATTCAGGGCCACGTCTTCACCACAACAAGCGCCTGCCGCACAGCTTTGGCCAGTGTCGGTCTGCTCGCGTAACGCGGTGACGCCTAACCCCTCGCTCAAGCCGACCCGCTACGGCAGGCGCTGTAAGCCTGGTCCGCGGCACCTCGTGCATCATCGCGAACCAGGCTTACAGCGCCTGCCTCCGCGGGCAGCTTAGCTCG
>CAYSOD010000759.1:0-1886 GCA_964432385.1 uncultured Rubrivivax sp. | reverse complement strand
ACCAAAATACCCCCCCCCCCCTCCATTGCCAAGCCCCTCCTTCGCTTGCCGATGCCTGGCTCCCCTATGGATCCCTTCCATGCGTAGAAGAACGCCTGCAGCTCGGGCCTGACGTGCTGCGGGTCGGAGACTGCCTCAGCCAGATGCTCGGCGGCGTCTTGTGGATCCATCCCATCGCGTTCGCCTGAGCCCCCAGACATCGACTCCGACACACGGCTCCATGGGTCGCCGTAGTGCCGCTCCACGCTGCGCCAGACTTCCACCGCCTCGTCCTCAAAGCTCGCGAGAAGCTTGGCAGCCAGCTGGTCGCGGGTCTCGGTATCCACCTGGTTGGTGATGAACAGCAGGGTGGGGCAACTCCCGTAGTCGAGCTCCACCAGCGGCTCGAGATCTCTCAACGGGTTCCAGGTCTCACCCACCTTGAACCGGCCAACCTGCTCAGCCGTCTGGCTGAACGGGTTGAGCGTGACCTTGACAAGCGGCAGCGCAGTCCCTGGGGTCGGCTTGCCGGCTGCAGCCACAAGGGTGAGCGTTGGGCCGAAGGGATTCACGATCCCCAGCGCGTAGAAGACGTCCAGCGGCGAGCCGTCGAGGTCCTCAAGTGAAGTCGAGACGGGCTTGTCGTAGAGCTCGATCGAGCATCGTGTCGTCATTGTTCTCCCCCCTCAGTTCGCAAGCGCCTGCTTGCGGACATCGCGCACGTGCTTGCACTCTCCCCGGTACTCAAACCCGGGACAGGTGCACTGCAGGTGCCCGCTGCGGCCAAAGGTGACGCTGTACGTCTTCTTCGGATCCTTGGAGCTTGGAAACTCCCACGAGCCAGTTTCCAGCAGTGGGGTGTCGGCCGGCAAGGCAGCGACCATCTCGCTGATGATGTCGAGCCGGGCTCCTTCCTTGCCCGCTGCGCGGGCGGCCTTGGCCTCCAGCAGCAGCGCAGGCCCGAGCCGGGTGAGATCTTCCTGAAGTTCCTTCAGGATCGAAGCGTCCGGCACCTGGTCGGCTTCCACGGCCTGCACGAGCCTGAGCTTGGCCTCCAGTAGGTGTGCGATGTAGGTGTCCAGCGTGCCACTGGCCAGCAGGTACTCCACCGTCACTTGCTTGTCCTGGCCGATGCGGTAGCAGCGGTCCTCGGCCTGCAGGTGGTTGGCTGGCACCCAATCTAGATCCTGAAAGATCACGTGAGTGGCCGCCGTCAAGTTCAGGCCCACGCCGCCGGCGATCAGGTTGCACAGCGCCACGGTGACCTTGGGATCGGTCTGGAATGCATCCATCGCAGCCATGCGCTGCTTGGCGTTGTCCGCGCCTGTGATGGTGACAGCCTGGTCGCCCAGCGTCTTCTTGTGCCGGGTGATGCCCTCGGTGTAGGAAGTGAAGACGAGAACCTTCTGGCCGCTGGCCACCACGTCCTTGATGCGCTCGGCGCATGCCGTGTGTTTGGCCTTGTGCAGCGCTACGCGCAGCTTGGTGATGCGCGCCAGGAACTCCGTGTCATTCGGGCGGCTGACGTCCGACCCCAGGAACCAGTTCAGGAACCCTTCGTTGGCGTTCCAAGCGGCGTCGCCCGTGATCTGCAGCGGCACCCAGGACCGGATCTTGGGCGGAAGGTCGAGGACTTCGTCCTTCTTGCGCCGCAGCATCACCTCCTTGAGCAGCAGGTTGAGCTCTTCCAGGTTAGACGCTCCGTCCGTTACCCAGCCAAAGTTGTTGCGATAGGCGCCGCAGTACTGGCGGGCAAAGGAGATGAAGCTTCGAGCCGACGGGTGCCCGACGGCGCGCAACAGGTTGAACAGGTCCCGCGGCCGGTTGGGCATTGGTGTGCCGGTGAGCAGGAAGACCAGGCGCGGACCAGCCACGCCGGCCTTCTTGTCCTCGGAGACCCCAAGGAT
>CAYSOD010000758.1:0-1887 GCA_964432385.1 uncultured Rubrivivax sp. | reverse complement strand
GCCAGATCACGGCCGCGGGCAAGGTGCCGCCGGCCAAGGTGTTCATCGCGGGCGCTGGCGTGGCGGGGCTCGCCGCCATCGGTACTGCAGCGAATCTGGGCGCCATCGTGCGCGCCAACGACACCCGCGCCGAAGTGGCCGACCAGGTGAAGTCGCTGGGCGGCGAGTTCGTGAAGGTCGACTACGAGGAAGAAGGCTCGGGCGGCGGCGGCTACGCCAAGGTCATGAGCGAGGGCTTCCAGGCCGCGCAGCGTGCCATGTACGCGCAGCAGGCCAAGGACGCCGACATCATCATCACCACCGCGCTCATTCCCGGCAAACCTGCGCCCAAGCTGATCACCGCCGAGATGGTGCAGACCATGAAGCCTGGCAGCGTCATCGTGGACATGGCCGCCGAGCAGGGCGGCAACTGCGAGCTGACGGTGCCGGGCGAGGCCGTGGTGCGCCACGGCGTCACCATCGTGGGCTACACCGATCTGGCCAGCCGCCTGGCCAAGCAGAGCTCCACGCTGTACTCCACCAATCTGCTGCGCCTGACCGAGGAGCTGTGCAAGACCAAGGATGGCGTCATCAACGTCAACTTCGAGGACGATGCCATCCGCGGCCTGACGGTCATCAAGGACGGTGCGGTCACCTGGCCCGCCCCGGCGCCGAAGCTGCCGGCCGCGCCCGCAGCCAAGCCCGCGGCCGCGGTGGCCGCGCCCAAGGCGCCGGCGCACGGCCACGGGCCCGGCGCGCCGATGTCGGCCCAGTCGCTGGGCATCGTGTTTGGTGTGGCGGCGGTGCTGTTCTGGCTGGTGGGCGCCTATGCGCCGGCGAGCTTCCTGTCGCACTTCACCGTCTTCGTGCTGGCCTGCTTCGTGGGCTACATGGTGGTGTGGAACGTGACGCCGTCGCTGCACACGCCGCTGATGAGCGTGACCAACGCCATCTCCTCCATCATCGCCATCGGCGCGCTGGTGCAGATCGCCCCGCCCCTGGACGGAGCGGGGGCCGCCAACCGGCCCAATGCCCTCATCCTGGCCATGGCGGTGGTGGCCCTGGTGCTGACGGCCATCAACATGTTCGGCGGCTTCGCGGTCACGCGTCGCATGCTGGCCATGTTCAGGAAATGAGGCCCCCAAGCTCGCGAATGCTCGCTACCCCCCAGGGGGGCCGTCCGCCAGCGGCCCGGCAAAGCCGGTTCCGCGGCGGGATGCTAGATTTTTTTGCACGCTTTGTGCATTGCAGTCCGCGCCCTGCGCGGTGGAGCCATTGACATGACTGCCAGCCTTGCCACGGCCGCCTACATTGGCGCGACCATTCTCTTCATCCTCAGCCTGGGCGGGCTGTCCAACCCCGAGACGGCGCGCCGCGGCAATCTGTTCGGCATGCTCGGCATGGGCATCGCGGTGGTGGCCACCATCCTGGGGCCCCGAGTCACTGCGGCCGGCGTGCCCTACATAGTGGGCGCGCTGGTGATGGGCGGCGCCATCGGCCTGTATGCGGCCAAGAAGGTGCAGATGACCCAGATGCCCGAGCTGGTGGCGCTGATGCACAGCCTGGTCGGCCTGGCGGCCTGTCTGGTGGGCTTTGCCAGCTACGTGGACACCTCGGTGCAGTACACCGGCGCCGAAAAGATCATCCACGAGGTGGAGATCTACGTGGGCATCCTCATCGGCGCCGTGACCTTCTCCGGCTCCATCGTCGCCTTCGGCAAGCTCTCGGGCAAGATCGGGGGCAAGCCGCTGCTGCTGCCCGCACGCCACCTGCTCAACCTCGTGGCCCTGCTGGTGGTGATCTGGTACGGGCGCGAGTTCGTCCTGGCGCCGGACGTCAATGCTGGCATGACACCGCTGATCGTGATGACGGTGATCTCGCTGCTGTTCGGCATCCACATGGTGATGG
>CAYSOD010000757.1:0-1888 GCA_964432385.1 uncultured Rubrivivax sp. | reverse complement strand
CTCGCCAAAACCGATGGGGCTGATGACGGGAATGAACTGGTCGTCCTGCAGCGCGCGCACCACGCTGGGGTCGATGGTTTCGATCTCACCCACCTGCCCAATGTCGTGCACCTTGCTGGGGTCATCGCGGTCGACCATCTTCATCTTGCGGGCGCGGATCAGGCCACCGTCACGGCCGGTCAGGCCCACGGCTTTGCCGCCAGCGGCGTTGATCAGGCCCACGATGTCTTGCTGCACCTCGCCGGCCAGCACCCACTCCACCACCTCCATGGTCTCGTCATCAGTGACGCGCATGCCCTGGATGAAGGTGCCCTTCTTGCCCACGCGGGCCAGCGCCTCATCAATCTGCGGCCCACCGCCATGCACCACGATGGGGTTCATGCCCACCAGTTTGAGCAGCACGATGTCTTCGGCGAAGTCTTGCTGCAGGGCCGGGTCGGTCATGGCGTTGCCGCCGTACTTGATGACCAGCGTCTTGCCGTGGAACTTGCGGATGTAGGGCAGCGCCTGCGCCAGGATCTCGGCCTGATCGCGCGGGGTGATGTGGTCGAGGCTGTGATCGGGGGTGTGGTGGGGGGCCGTGGTCATGGCAAGGATCCACATCAGACTGAAGACCGGCCCATTGTAGGAATCAGGCCGAGAGGTAACGAGCTTCCAGGTGCGCCTTGAAATGGGCCGGGTTCAGCGGCTCACCGCTGGCGCGGATGGCCAGCTCGTCCGTGGTCCAGCGGCTGGCCTGGCTCCAGATGCGCTCGCGCAGCCAAGCGAACACGGGCTGGAGGTCGCCCGCCGTGATCCGGGCGTCCAGATCGGGCATCTCGCGGCGCATGGTGGCAAACCACTGCGCCGCAAACATCGCGCCCAAGGAATAGCAGGGGAAGTAACCGAAAAGGCCTTCGGGCCAGTGCACGTCCTGCAGCGGCCCGTCTTTGAAGTTGCCGCGTGTGTCCAGACCCAGCAGTTCACTCATCTTCGCGTCCCACAGCGCAGGTACATCCTCGGGCTCGATGTCGCCCTCGATCAGCGGGCGCTCGATCTCGTAGCGCAGGATGACGTGCGCGGGGTAGGTCACCTCGTCGGCGTCCACGCGGATGAGACCGCGCTTGACGCGGGTGATGAGACGGTGCAGGTTGCGCGGCGCCAGAGCCGGCTGGTCACCCAGGGCCTGGCGCGCCAGAGGGGCCAGCAGGCCGGCAAACCCTGGGTGGCTGCCCAGTTGCATCTCGAAGCTCAGCGACTGGCTCTCGTGCAGCGCCATGGAACGCGCCTCGGCCACGGGCTGGCCCAGCAATTCACGCGGCAGGTTCTGTTCGTAGCGGCCATGCCCCGTCTCATGGATGGTGCCCATCAGGCTGGCGAGGAACTCGTCTTCGCGAAAGCGCGTGGTCATGCGCACGTCCTCAGGCACCCCGCCGCAGAAGGGGTGGGTGCTGACGTCCAGGCGCCCGGCCTCGAAGTCAAAGCCCAGCAGCTTCATGGCCTGCTCGCACAGCGCGCGTTGCGCTGGCACGGGGAAGGGCCCCACGGGCTCGATCACGGGGTCGCGCGCGTCATCAGCCGCCTGCTTGTCAATCACCCGCTGGATGAGGTCAGGCAACCAGGCCCTGACTTCACCGAAGACGCGGCTGACGGTATCGCTGGTCATGCCCGGCTCGTAGCGGTCCATGAGCGCGTCGTATTTGGACAGGCCGGTGAGGTCCGACAGCAGGCGCGCCTCTTCGCGGCCCACGGCCAGCACCTCGCGGAAGTTCTCCAGGAACCCCCGCCAGTCGTTGGCGGGGCGTTGGCGCCGCCACGCGTGCTCGCAGCGTGAGGTGGCCAGGGCCCGGCGCTCCACCAGCGAGGCTGGCAAAGCGTTGGACATCCGCCAGGCGCGCTCGATCTCGCG
>CAYSOD010000756.1:0-1889 GCA_964432385.1 uncultured Rubrivivax sp. | reverse complement strand
GAAACCGAAGAGCAGGCCCAACAGCTCCTGGCGCTGGGCTGCCAAGAGGGCCAGGGCTACCTGTTCGCCCGCCCCATGCCGTCCGAGTTGCTCGAAGGCTGGCTGGCCAACACCAAGACGGCCTGAGGCCCGGGCTCGACCGGTCTCTGGCGGGTCAGGCTGCGCGCTTGGCCAGCACGGCGCGCGCCACGCGGCTCACCGGCGGACGACCCAACGCATCGCTGACGAACGCGGCCGCGTCCACCAAGGCGTCCAGGTCCACCCCAGTCTCGATGCCCAGCCCGTTGAGCATGAAGACCACGTCCTCGGTGGCCACGTTGCCGGTGGCGCCCTTGGCGTAGGGGCAACCGCCCAGACCGGCCACGCTGGCGTCGAAGACGTGGATCCCCATCTCCAGGCAGGCGTAGATGTTGGCCACGGCCTGGCCGTAGGTATCGTGGAAGTGTCCGCTCACCTCTTCAATGGGGAAGTGCTTCAGCGCCCGCTCCATGGCGGCCTGCACCTTGCGGGGTGTGCCCACGCCGATGGTGTCAGCGACACCGCAGTGCTGCACGCCCAGCGCCTTCATGCCCACCACCACGCGCTCTACCTCGTCGGCGCTGACATCGCCCTGGTAGGGGCAACCCACGGCACAGGAAACAGCCGCGCGCACCTTGATGCCTTGGGCCAGCGCCAGCTGCACCACAGGGCGGAAGCGCTCGATGCTCTCCTCGATGCTGCAGTTGATGTTGCGGCGGCTGAAGGCCTCGCTGGCCGCGCCGAACACCACGATCTCGTCCGGGCGCCCGACCAAGGCCGCCTCCAGCCCCTTGAGGTTCGGCGTCAGCACCGAGTAGCGCACGCCCGGCCGCCGCTCGATCCCCGCCATCACCTCGGCGGCGTCGGCCATCTGCGGCACCCACTTGGGGCTGACGTAGCTGGTGACCTCGATCTCCTGCAGCCCGGCCTGCTGCAATCGGGACACCAGCTCGATCTTGGTCGCGGCCGAAATGGGCTGCGCCTCGTTCTGCAGGCCGTCGCGCGGGCCCACGTCCACCAGCATGACCCGTGAAGGCAAAGGTGTGCTCATGCAGCGATCTCCATCTTCAACAATTCGGCCCCTTCGGCCACCTGGTCGCCCACGCCGTGCAGCCACTGCGCCACCACGCC
Source organism: uncultured Rubrivivax sp. (assembly GCA_964432385.1). Classification (GTDB taxonomy): domain Bacteria; phylum Pseudomonadota; class Gammaproteobacteria; order Burkholderiales; family Burkholderiaceae_C; genus Rubrivivax. Next base: position 740 of record CAYSOD010000756.1, on the reverse strand, counting down.
GTCGCGCGGCGCGGTGATGGTGTGCTCCATCTTCATCGCCTCCATCACCGCCAGCGCCTGGCCCTGGCGCACGGCGTGCCCCGGGCTGACGAGCTGGGAGATGACCTTGCCGGGCATGGGGGCCACCAGGCCCCCGCCGGCACCCGCGGCGTCGCCCACGCCGCGAGCGGGGTCCAGCAGCTCCAGCACCGCGTGGCCGGCAGCGCCGAACACGCTGAAGCGCCCGCCCACCGTGTAGACGCTCAGGCTCTGGCGGTGCCCACCCATGCGGATGTCGTGCCGGCGCTCGCCCAGGGCGTCAGACTGCACCCGGGCTTGCAGCGCCAGGCGCTCACCCTGCAAGGTGATGACCGACAGGCCATCGTGCGTGCGCTCCAGCTGCACCTCGTGGCGCTCACCCGCCTGCTCAAAACTCAGGCGCCGGAGCGACAGGCCGTGGGCGCGCCAGCCATCGGTGTGGCTCCAGGGGTCGGGCCCCTGCCCTTTCGCCTCCTGCGCCAGCAAGTGCGCCACCGCGCCCGCCACGGCCCAGGCCAGGGGCAGGCCCTGGGCGTTGAACAGCACCTCGCGTTCACGCTCGATCAAGGCGGTGTCCAGATCGGCCTGGGCGAAGGAGCGGCTGCCCACCACGCGGCGCAGAAAGCCCACGTTGGTGTGCAACCCCACCAGGTGCGTCTCGCGCAGTGCGGCGTCCAGCCGAGCCAGCGCTTGCGCGCGGTCTTCGCCCCAGACGATGAGCT
>CAYSOD010000755.1:0-1893 GCA_964432385.1 uncultured Rubrivivax sp. | reverse complement strand
GGTTCCAGATCAGCTTGGACACGTTGCTGCGCTGACGGTCTGCGCCGTTGACCTGCAGTGCGATCTCGGCGCTGGCCACATCACCAGCCTGCGCGGCTGGGGTGATGGGGCCGATGGGCGCGCTGTGGTCGTAGCCCTTGCCGATGCACCAGGGGCGGCCCTGCTTCTTCATGTCGTTCTGCAGGTCGCGCCGGGTCATGTCGAGGCCGACGCCGTAGCCGAAGACGTGCTTGAGGGCGTCAGCCGCCTTGATGTCCTTGCCGCCCGTGCCGATGGCCGCCACCAACTCGATCTCATGGTGCAGGTTCTTGGTGAGGGAGGGGTAGGGGATGCTGCCCGTCTGGCCCGCGTCCACCACCACGATGGCATCAGCGGGCTTGAGGAAGAAGAACGGCGGTTCGCGGCCGGTGAAGCCCATCTCTTTGGCGTGGTCCTCGTAATTGCGGCCCACGCAATACACGCGGTGGACCGGGAAACGCTCGCTGCGGCCCACCACGGGCACGCTGACGACGGGAGGCGGGGTGAAGAGATAGCTCATGAAAGGACCCTGTGTAAGAAGAGAGCGATGAAGGTGATCAGCGCAGATGCGGCAAACGTGAGAAGGGGGCAGCAGCCAACGGCGGGCCAGCGGCCTCAGCGCGGCGTGGCTTCGCCGCCTTCCACCACGACATTTTCGACGATGCCCCCGCCGTCGCGCCGGAAGGCCGCTGCGGCCTGGTACTCGGGCGAGCGGAAGCAGGTCACACCGGCCTCCAGCGAGGGGAACTCGATCACCACGTAGCGGTTGAAGGTGTCGGGGCCCTCATTGACCTGGTAGCGGCCGCCACGGGCCAGCACCCTGCCGCCATGCGCAGCGATGATGTCGGGCACGAGGTCGGTGTAGCGCTTGTACTGCACGGGGTCGTGGACCACGCAGCGGGAGAGCCAATAGGCGGCCATGTTGAACTCCGTTGGGGGGTGAGGGGCGCAAGAGCTCTGGGACAGCAAATCGAGGGGCTTGGCGGCACCCTCACTTGGGCACGACATCGCCCAGCCGCGGCAGCCAGGTGGCGATCTCGGGGAAGGCGATGATGGCGCCGATGGCCCCCAGCAGGCACACCCAGTAGGGCACGGCGCCGCGGAAGATCTCGCCGTTCTTCAGGTCGGGCTCATCGGGCACCGCCGCCTTGACCGTGAAGACGAGGATGCCGAAGGGCGGTGTCAACAGGCCTGTCTCGATGGCCAGGATGCCGATGATGGCAAAGGCGATGGGGTCGAAGCCCAGCGCCATCGCGATGGGGGCGAACACCGGCACCGTGAGCAGGATGATGGAGATGGAGTCGATGATGGCCCCGAGCAGGAACCACACCAGGATCATCAGCGCCAGGATGGCGTATGGCGACAGGCCCGACTGCAGAAAGAAGTCCTTGGCCATGCCGGTGATGCCCGTCATGGACAGCACCCGCGAGTACAACTGCGCGGTGACCAGCAGGATCAGCAAGGGCGCCGAAGTGCGGCCCACCGAGATGACGGCCTGCACCATTTCCTTGGGTTTCATGCCTCGGGCGATGGCCAGCAGCAGGGCCAGCGTGGCGCCCACGCCAGCGCCCTCGGTGGGCGTGAAGAAGCCGAACCAGATGCCGCCCAGCACCAGCAGCACCAACACGATGATGCCCGCCGTGCTCCACAGGATGGTGCGCAAGTCGGGCTCGGCATAGCCTGGGGCCATCGGGATGGGCCCGGCGGGGTTGGCCTGGGCGGTCTGCCCGCCCTTCGCACCTTCACCCACCCGGTGCGGTTGCGTCTTGGCCACCCACAGGATGTAGCCGATGTACAGCGTCACCACCAGCAGCCCCGGGATGATGCCGGCGATGAAGAGCTTGCCGATGGCCATCTCGGTGAGCACGCCCCACA
>CAYSOD010000754.1:0-1894 GCA_964432385.1 uncultured Rubrivivax sp. | reverse complement strand
GCCGCACATCTTGGACAGCGTGACCGCGCCTGCCGAGTCGGGCAGGCCCGCCCGGCGCATGGCCTGGCGCGCGGGCGCCTGGCCCTGGCCGGCCATCAAGCAGTTGCCCATCAGCACCTCCCCGATGCGCTCTGCCGGCACGCCCGAACGCTCCACCGCAGCGCGGATAGCCACGCCGCCCAGCTCCCAGGCGGCCAGATTGGAAAAGTCGCCCAGCATGCCGCCAATGGGCGTACGCGCGGCAGAGACGACGACGATGGGGTCGGACATGACGGCCTCCTGGGGGGTGCTTGAATGAAGGTGATCGTGGCAGTCTGGCCTCAGTGGGCGGCCGAGGCTTGGCGGTGCGCAAAGCGCTTGGTGGGTTCGTAGGGAAACACGTCGTGCACGTGGCCATTGACGATGCGCTCCTTGTGGCCCTGCCAGAAGGCAGCGTCCAGCAGATCGCCGTGATGCTTCATGAACACGTCGCGCACCGCGGCGTTGCCCAGCAGGAAGGGGCCAAAGGTCTCGGGGAACACGTCCTTCGGGCCGACGGCGTACCAAATCTCGCCCGACATCTCGTCTTCCTCGTTGCGCGGGGCGGGCACGCGACGGAAGTTGCAGTCGGTGATGTACTCGATCTCGTCGTAGTCGTAGAACACCACCTTGCCGTGACGCGTCACGCCGAAGTTCTTCCACAGCATGTCGCCGGGGAAGATGTTGGCCGCCACCAGGTCCTTGATGGCGTTGCCGTACTCCACCACCGCGCGTTCGATCTGCTCGCGGTCACCCACCTGTGAAGCGTCCTGGAGGTGGATGTTCAGCGGGATCATGCGGCGCTCGATGTAGAGATGGCGGATGACGAGCATCTCGCCGTCCTCTTCGATCAGGCTGGGGCAGAAGTGCTGGAGCTCCTTGATGAGCTCCTCTTCAAAACGCGCCCGGGGAAAGGCCACATTGCTGTACTCCAGCGTGTCGGCCATGCGGCCCACGCGGTCGTGCTGCTTGACCAGCAGGTACTTGCCCTTGATCTGCTCGCGCGTGGTGTCCTTCTGGGGCGGGTAGAAATCCTTGATGACCTTGAAGACGTACGGGAAGGAGGGCAGGTCGAACACCAGCATCACCATGCCCTTGATGCCCGGCGCGATACGGAAGCGGTCGCTGGAGTGGCGCTGGTGGGCCATGAAGTCGCGGTAGAACAGGTTCTTGCCGTGTTTCTGAAGGCCCAGGGCGTTGTACAGCTCGGCGCGAGGCTTGCGCGGCATCAACCCGCGCAGAAACTGCACGTAGGCGCTGGGCACCTCCATGTCCACCATGAAGTAGGCACGCGCAAAGCTGAACACGATGAGCAGGTCGTCCTCGCGGAACAGGGCCGTGTCGATGATGAGCTGCCCCGCCTCGTTGTGCAGGATGGGCAGGCACATGGGCAACTCATTGAAGCCGTTGATGATCTTGCCCACCAAGTAGGCGCCCTTGTTGCGGAAGAACAGCGAGCTCAGCACCTGGATCTGGAAGTTGGCGCGCAGCCGCCACTCGGCCAGGGGTAAATTGAGCTGCGCCTGCATCGCCTCCATCACCGCCTCGATGTCGCGCGTCAGGTTCTCAAAAGACCGCTGCAACTGGAAGTTGTCGACCACGCGGATCAAGGTCTCGCGCAGGTTCTCACGCGTGGGGTAGTAGGCGCGGTAGGTGGGCTTGGACGCCGGCTCGTCGTTCTCGATGTACTCGGTGCTGACAGCGGGGCGCACGAAGAGGAACTCGTTACGGAAGTAGCTGCGGTGCAGCAGCTTGGAGGTCACCGAGTTGAAGAAGGTCTCTGCGAGCTCGGGCTGGTGGTGGTTGGTCAGCAGGCCGATGTAGTGCAGCTTGGCCTGCTGCCAGGTGTCCTGCAACAAGTCGTCGGCATTGAATT
>CAYSOD010000753.1:0-1902 GCA_964432385.1 uncultured Rubrivivax sp. | reverse complement strand
TGTCGGTGGGCGGGGCCTTCGTGTTCGGCGCCATCTGTGCCAGCGCCTCGTTCATCGATGCGCCTGCCGCGTGCCGAGCCTCCCTGCCGCAGGCCAATCCGGGCATCTACCTGACCTCGTCCCTGGGCGTGACGCTGCCCTTCAACCTGCTGCTGGGGCTGCCGCTGTATTACGAGTACGCGCAGTGGCTGGCCCGGTAGGCCCCTGCAGCAGGGCCTGCAGCGTCTGCAAGCTGTCCGCCTCGTGCAGCGGCTTGTCATCCCGAATGCGCAGCATGCGCGGGAAGCGCACCGCGATGCCACTCTTGTGGCGCGGGCTGGCGTTCAGGCCCTCGAAGCCCAGCTCGAACACGAGGCTGGGCGCCACGCTGCGCACCGGGCCGAACTTCTCCAGCGTGGTGGCGCGGATGACCTTGTCCACGCGCGCGAACTCCGCATCGCTCAGGCCCGAGTAGGCTTTGGCGAAGGCCACCAGCTGCAGGCCCTCGGGCTGCGCCGGTTCGCGACGGCGGATGGCCTCCACCACCGCAGCGGCTTCCTCCGCGCTGGCGGGCGGGCGGTTCCACACGGCGAAGGTGTAGTCGGTGTACACGCTGGCGCGCCGGCCGTGCCCGGCCTGGGCGTAGATGAGCACGCCATCCACGGTGAGCGGGTCCACCTTCCACTTCCACCACGTGCCCTCGGCCTTGGTGCGGCCGCTGCCGTAGCGCGCTTGGCGGTGCTTGAGCATGAAGCCCTCCACGCCGCGCTCGCGCGCCGTCTCGCGCAGCGCCGCGCAGGCGGCCCAGTCGCCGGCCACCACCTCGGGAGACAAGGCCAGGGGCGCGCTGTCGACCGGGTCCATCAGCTCCAGCGGCGCCAGCAGCTCCAGCAACTTCTGCAGCCTCTCGCGCCGCGCCTGCTGAGGCTGGTTACGCAGGTCCACGCCGCCTTGCTCCAGCAGGTCGTAGGCCACAAAGCGCACTGGCGCCTGGGCCAGCACCTTCTTGGTCAGCTGCTTGCGGGTGATGCGCTGCTGCAGCAGGGCGAAAGGGGCAGGCCGGGTCTCACCCGGCAGCCAGGCCAGCACCTCCCCATCAAGCACGGTGCCGTCGGGCAGCGCGCGCGCCAAGGCCACCAGCTCCGGAAAGCGCTCGGTCACCAGCTCCTCGCCGCGCGACCAGATCCAAGCCTCACCGGCCCGGCGCACCACCTGCGCGCGGATGCCGTCGTATTTCCACTCCACCAGCCAGTCGGTCACTGGGCCCAGGGTCTGCAGGTCAGGGGCCTGGGCCAGGGCGTGCGCGAGAAAGAAGGGGTAGGGGTGACCGGCGTCCAGCGTGAGATCGCCATCGCGGGCCACCAGGGCCTGGAACCGGGCGCCGGTGGGGGTGTGCCGCGCATCGGTGTAGCCCATCATGCGCTGGGCCACGGCCTTGGGGTCGATGCCGGCCCACAGGGCCAGTGCGCGTTGAACCAAGAGCTTGCTCACCCCAACGCGAAAGCCCCCGCCGATCAGCTTGACGAGCAGGAACCGCCCCTGCGCATCCAGTTCGTCCAGCGCCTCGCGCAGGCGCAGCACCTGCTCCTCGGGCGACAGGCCCTTAAGGGGCAGCAGCCGCTGCTCCACCCAGTGGGCCAGGCCCTGGGCGTTGCAACGTGCAGGCGGCGGCAGCACGTGCGCGATGGTCTCGGCCAGGTCACCCACGGCGGCATAGCACTCCTCGAAGAGCCAGTCGTCGATGCCGGCCACGGCGCAGGCGGTCTCGCGCAGCAGCGCGGTGGGCACCACCTGGCGCGGCTTGCCCCCGGCCAGGAAGTACACAGCCCACGCGGCATCCTCGGGCGGCGCCTGCTGAAAGTACGCCACCATAAAGTGGCTCCTATTCTTCGGGGGACAGTTGTTTGATGATGCGCCTGGCCC
>CAYSOD010000752.1:0-1905 GCA_964432385.1 uncultured Rubrivivax sp. | reverse complement strand
CAACAGCGCCGCGAGCAGAAACAAACCGACGAGGCCGCTCAACGAGCCGCTTGGCGAGCTCGCGAATCGCAAGCCCTGCCCGCATTGGGCTGACGCTCGCCATCAATCACCAGAACAAGATCACCATGCAGTCCAGCCCCTTGTCCGTGCTTCCCTTGCCTACCTTATCTGGCGCGGCCAACCTGATGGGCCCTTCGAACAGGACAGGCTCAGCCCCTGCCAGCGGCGATGACGCGGGTGAAGCCGACCAAGCAAGCTTCGCCAGGATGCTCAACGATGCCGCTCCCGAGGCGCTCCCCGCGAAGGCTCAATCTCGGACGGTGGCTGCCGAGAAGGGGAGAATACCGTCGAGGCCTGTCAGAAATGACGTTGATCTGCGGCCGAGGGACGGCTCCGCTGCGCATGAACCCGTGAAGGTCAAGGACAGGGCCCCAACATTCGACCGCGATGTACAGATCCCTGCGAAAGACACCCAGGCAGGCACAGAAGTCGAAGTGTCACCGCACCCAGGAGTTGAAGGACAGATCGAGCATCAAGAAGCCGATCAGGATCGTCAGGTCGACGCCTCCGCCGAGATGGTCACCTGGTTGCAAGAACAGATTCGAGGTGGCGTGCCAAGCCGTGAGCAGTCTGATCAGCCGCAAGAGGTTGCCACCAGGCAGGCGAGAACCGAGGCGCTGAAGTTAAGCCAAGGTCAGAGCACGGGGAACTTGATGCCCGAAGGCACAAAGACAGTGACTTCGACTCCGGACTTACTCCCTGAACAGGGCGAGGGCCTCGGAAAGACGGCAACCCAAGCACTTGAGGTCGCCCCCCAAGCCACCTCGGCCACACACGTTGCCGTACAAACTCCGCCCCGAGAGAACCCCGTTACCGCTTCTCTATCACTGGAGAGTTCTCCGTCACCTGCCGGAAAGCCAACTCGAGCGTTACCCCACCCGGGTATCCCGCACGCTTCGATGGAGTCGCCGACAGCTCTGCGGGTTCGCGACAAGCCAGCAATGAACCCAAAACCAGGCTCTCTTGGGTCGGATTCGACGCCCGCAAAGACGCTTGCAAGTAATCCCAGCGATATGCTTTCGAGACCGTCGCGGGTCGCAGGGCCTGCCGAGCAGGCGGATGTGCAGGCGATCAAGCCTCCCATGATCCGATCGACAGTTGCAGAGCCTTCAGGACTTCAGGGCAACTCCGTGGGAGCGACCACGATCGGTTCAACGTCGGCGCAGGGATTCGCTGCGGGCGGCAGCGTTCCTGCAGGGGTGATGGACACAACCATCGACCGCCGTCTCGATCATCCGGAGTTCACCCCCGTGCTCAGCGCGCGCATCGCCACCCTGGTGCGCGACGGTGTGGAGCATGCGCGGGTTCATCTGAACCCGGTGGAGATGGGCCCGGTGTCGCTGAACCTGTCGATGGACGGCCGTCAAGTGCGGGTGGACATGACCGCGGAAGTGCTGGCCACCCGGCTGGTCCTGGAGCAGTCACTGCCCACGCTGGCCGGCGCCTTGCGCGAAGCCGGCTTCACCCTCAGCGGAGGGGGGGTGTTCCAACCGGGCCTGGACGTGAAGTCAACGGCGGGCTCGAACGACAGTCTGAACAGCGGGAACGCAAACCCCCAGAGCGCCGGCGGCTTTGCCGCGGGGTCCAACCCGTCTGGACAACCAGGTGATGGGCGCCAGCCGCAGCAGGCCGGGCCCGAACGTGCAGGAGCTCTGCACACCAGAATTGGCCGCAACCCGACGACCATGGAGCTTCAGATGGCAGCCGATGGCCGGGTCAGAGCGCCACAAAGCCCGCATCTTGTGGACATGTTCGCCTGATCCCCTCAGGGGCCTGGAGCGGGGGACTGAGGTCGCTTCCGCCAGTTGTTTCAAGGATCGACCGGGCTGGGGGCTGTCCATAATC
>CAYSOD010000751.1:0-1909 GCA_964432385.1 uncultured Rubrivivax sp. | reverse complement strand
CAGCCAACCCATTGATTTTCCATCATCTGCTGTAACACGAGATACACTTTCGTCGGATGTTTTTCGGCGGGGGCGTGGTGTGTGGTCGGGCCTCCTTGTTGGTTGTGGGTGCGTTGGAACAACATAGGAACATTTGTGCTGTCGGTAGGTGGCGGGATGACGCAGGGTGCGCTGTGGCGCGGAACTCCTCCGTCTGCAGCAGGCTTTGCCTGCTGCCGACACCTCCTCACTGCGTGAGGAGGAAATGCTCTCTCTCCCTCACGAAGTGAGGGAGTACGTTTGCGGCGCCGTCAGGCGCTGCAAAGGGGAGGGAGTTTGGTGGGGATGGGGTGTGCGGGTTGCCGGTCTTGCAGCCGCGCGCGTCTTGCAAAGACGTGGGTGGTCCGCCTGCGCGGACCATGACGGCCTGAATTTCGAAGCACCAAAAATTGTCATGGGTCGCGCTTCTTTCGTCGGCGCGCGATCATGTCGTAGATGGGGCCGAAGCCCATCAGGGCTGCGCCCACGAAGGGGGCGGCGACGACTGAAGCGCGGATGCCTGACAGGCTGTCGGGGCTGGTGATGGTCACGCCGGCGGTTGCGGCGAGGCCCACGCAGATGAGGGCCACGCCTGCAACCACCCGGGCCTTGGGTACCGTGCGTCCGCCCCTGACAGGGCCGAAGCTGCGCTCGTGGCGGGCGAATACCGCGATCATCGGCAGCAGGGCTGCGATGTAGATTGCAAACCACAGCGGGCGCGAGGCCCACCACGTGGGCGAACCGGGGACGTGATCGAGGCCCCATCCACCGAGCAGGACCCAGCACGCCGTCATCACCAGCACGAAGGCGGTGAGGTGCCACAGATAGACGGTCATGATCATGCCGTTCATCAGCACGGTTGCCGTCCAGAGGTTGAGATTGTCGAGCATCCGGCGACCCCGGGGCTCGAGCGCGAGCACGAGGCCGACCTGGGCGACGCCCAGCGCAAACAGGGCCAGTGTCGGTGGCAGCGAGTTCGACAGCTCTCCTGGCGGGGACACCATCGACACCGGGTAGAAGCCGTAGACCGTGATCGACACCAGCACGCCAAGCCCGGCCACGAACCAGCCAAGCGCGAACAGCCGGTTGTCGAACCTGCCGTCGCGCCAGGCAAAGCCCAACTGGTGGAGCGCGAGGAACACCCAGAGGAAGTTGGTGAAGTTGACGTAAGGCACTTGTGCCGTGAAGGTCAGCCAGTCCGTCAGGACTGCAACCGGGATGAACCATGCAAAGCTCGCCCAGCCGAAACGCTTCCATGCGCTGTAGGTCAGCGGGGTGCAGGCGGTCACCAGCAGGTAGACCGCGAGGAACCAGACCGGGATCAGGGCTGCCTCGGTGGCCATGCGGATCTGTTCGCGCGGGAAGCCCGCCTGCGTCAGGATCACGGCGAGCACTGCCCAGAGCATCAGCAACGGAAAGATCGGGTTGATGAGGCGCTGCACGCGGCTTGCAAACCAGTCGCGATACTTGCCGATTTGTCCGGGCTCGGCCTTGCGCAGGGTCGCGTCCCAGCTGACCCCGTTCGAATAGCCTCCCACGAGGAAGAAGACCGGCATCACCTGGAAGATCCAGGTCAGCCAGTGCGCCCATGTGGAAACGCTGAGCAGGTCGCCGCGCTGCAGCGCGCCCGCCTCGTCGACATAAACCCCGGCCATCAGCCAGTGGCCGCACACCACTGCGAGGATCGAGACCGCGCGCAGGAAATCGACCCAGCGGTTGCGCTCGGGCGGCGTCATCTCGGCCAGTTCGCGCGCCTTACTCCACATGGGCGTTCCACATCGTCAGCATTGCTACTCGCCTCGGGTGGTTGGAGGGCGAGATCATCGGGCGCCTGTGGTCTTGGTGCAAGGGGCTTGGCGGGGGCACTCCTCCGTCTGCAGCAGGCTCTGCC
>CAYSOD010000750.1:0-1909 GCA_964432385.1 uncultured Rubrivivax sp. | reverse complement strand
TGGCGTTTCTGGAGCTTAGGCGCAGGGGCCTGACCGGCCCTGACCAAACGCGGCTTGCCGGTGAAATCGACATCGAACAGCCCCATCTGGCCTCGGCACACGCGTGGGCTTGCAGCAGCGGCCAAGGAGGGCTCAAGGCCCTGAGGCTGGTACGCGGGCTGCATCGGTACATCGTCCATCGGGGACTGATTCGGGTGGGCTATGAGCAGGCCCGTCAAGCAATTGATATAGCCGACGCCAGAGCACCAGGGGAAGAGCGTGGATATGCCCTGTTCGTACTCGGGAGCCATGCGTTGTCCCTCGGAAGGGCCGCGGAGGCTCAAGAAGCCCTGCTGACAGCCAGGCAGGAGGCGCAGACGGCTGGTCTGGAAGGCATCCTGGCCATGGCTCTACAGCCACTGGCTCAGGCCGCAATGGAATTGGGCCAGGATGAGCAGGCCGAAGCCTATTTGTCTGAAGCCGTGACCATCGAGAGACGGATGGGCCGGGACTTTGAGACGATGGCCGCCTTGTCCTTGCTAGGGCAGTTGCAGCGGACGAAGGGCCAATCTGAGGCCGCACTCGGCTCGTTCACCGAAGCCTCACAGATCGCCCGTCGATTGGGTGACGGGTTGTCGGTCTGCATCCTGAACGTGAACCTCGCCATGGTGGCCCTCGAGAGAGAGCATCTGGAACAGGCCAAGTTGCACTTGAGAGAGGTCCTGCAAGACGGCAGGACCAGCATCAACGAAGGCTTGATAGGTTCGGTTCTGGATGTGGCAGCAGCAGTGGCTGCTTGTTCACACCTCCCGCAAGCGGCACGTCAACTTCGAGCGGCTGCGGACTCAGCGTGGCAACAATCCGGAACGACACGCGACCCTGCTGATCTTGCCTTTGCTCAGAGGTGGACAGGACACTCGGCGGAGTTGGGCGAACCTGATCCAAGTGAGCATTTCGAGGTTCGAAGTCATATCTCCGACCCTCTCGATCTGGTCAGAGACCTTCTCCGATCCTTATCTCCATCAACTACGACCCGTTGATGATTCGCGGATCTCCGGCACACCCACCCATTGCAGTGCCAAGTGCCACGCCGAAGTAGAACTCTTCTCTGGCTTTTGGCGATTTCAGCCGCCATTCAAACTGCTTGCCGCTCGGGTCAACTTTAACATCTACTTTGCTACCAAGTGTCTGTGGGGGAGGGCCATTCTTAGGGCTGTTGTAAAGAGACACCGGATTACTTCCGAAGAACGCAAATGTTGCCGTCGTCGAATCCAACTTAAACAAAATGTTTGCGTCGACACCCATTTTGATCTCCACTCCGTCGAGTATTGGGTTGGCAGCTTCGTCCAGCTTGAACGTTACTTCGGAGCAATCCTTGCCACCTTGTGCCGGCTTCTTGGCGCTAACAATGACTGTGAAGTCGCACGGTTTACCAGCATTCGGGTTGCAGGTCTTCGTTGCCCGCGCCTGGAGTTCACTTGAGTGTGACTTCGCCGCCTGCTGCGCTCCAGCATCACGCTCGATAGATGAACAGCCACTAAGGACGACCAAAGCAACACCAAACAGAGCAAAACGAAACATCAGAATGACTCCCTGATATGAAGAGGCCGCAGATTGGGCGCTAGGGCTCTTCCAGCCCTTTTCCAATGCGCCATCGGCACCGCCAGCCCAAACCCGGCCCGACGAGTAAATGATGGCGGCGCCTCAGCTTCCGCGTCAAGAGGACTTGCGCGAACGCCACAGCATTGCGGGCGCCCATTTCGCGCGTGTCGGGCTGATAGACAACTGTCTCGATTGGCAGGAGCGGTGGGCGCAACGGACTGTTGTTGCGGCAGGTGTAGGCAACTGCTAGGGCCGCTACATCAGCGGCAGGTTATTTTCGGCCGCCCGCTCCAGCGTCAACCGCTGCCGGTCGGGAGCCCGCGCCGAT
>CAYSOD010000749.1:0-1919 GCA_964432385.1 uncultured Rubrivivax sp. | reverse complement strand
ACCCGGTGTGGACACCTTCTTGCTCACCTCACGCACGTCTGCGGACGCCATCGCCAAGCAGCACCAGCGCTTGCGCACCACCACGCTGCAACTGGTGGACCAGGTGCCCGTGGACGAGCTCAAGCGCCTGCGCCGGCTATGCCCGGACGCCCGGCTCGTGCAGGTGATCCATGTGCGGGGCGAGGTCTCGCTTGAAGAGGCCGAGGCAGCCGCACCCTGGGTGGACGCGCTGCTGTTGGACAGCGGCAACCCTGACCTCGCCGTCAAGGAGCTGGGCGGCACGGGCCGTGCGCATGACTGGGTCACCAGCCGGCGCATCCGCGACGCTGTGCACCCCAAGCCCCTGTTCCTGGCCGGCGGATTGCATGCTGGCAATGCGCGTCAGGCCCTGAACACCGTACAGCCAAACGGCCTGGATGTGTGCAGCAAGGTGCGCACTGAAGGACAACTGGATGAGGGCAAGCTGCGCGCCTTCATGGCAGCGGTGCGGGGATGAGACTGGTCGGCCCTTCAGCTCTACCTCACCACCTCCACCGTCGTCACCAGATACCCGCTGGCAGCCTTCTCGGCGCGGAATTTCACCTTGTCGCCGGCCTTGAGCTTGTCGAGCAAGGCGGGCTCCTTGACCTGGAACACCATGGTCATGGGCGGCATGTCGAGGTTCTTGATTTCGCCGTGCTTCAGAGTGAGCTTGCCAGCGGCCTTGTCGACCTTGCGGACCTCGGCGTCGCTCATGGGCGTGGCGCTCTGATCAGCGCTCGGCGCGATGGGAGCCCCCGTCGCAGCGTGGGCGCTGTGGTCCTGGGCCTTGGGTTGGGCCGCCGCCGGGCCAGCCATCAACGCAAGGCACAGCGGGGCTAGAAGAGCTGAAGACTTCATGAGCGTCCTGGGGGAGGTTGAGTGAAGGGTTGTCTGAGGGCTTGTACAAATGCCTGCGGGCATGTTGCGTGTAGGCGAGCTGACAGGCCCCGCATGTCTTCAGCCTCGGCTCACAACAATGGTGCCGATCATGCCTGCCTCGTAATGGCCCGCGATCAAGCAGGCGAATTCAAAGGTGCCCGGGCGGTTGAAGGTCCAGATGATCTCCCCGGTCTTGCCAGGCGCCACATGCGCCATGTAGGGCTCGTCATGCTCCATGTTCGGGAACTTCTTCATCAGCTCGGCATGGGCCTGGTTCTCCTTGCGGGTGCCGATAACGAACTCGTGCATCACCTTGCCGGTGTTGCGAACGGTCAAACGCAGCGTCTCGCCCAGCTGCACATTGATGCGCTCGGGTGAGAAGCGCATGGAATCCGACATGCGCACTTCGATGGTGCGCTTGACGGCGCGGGCCTGGCCGGCCATGCCCCAGTCTTTCTGCTCGGCGGCGGCCGGCCCGGGCTTCTTGGCGCCATGGGCTTGATCCCCGTGGGCATGCGCCAGACCTGCCACCCCCAGCCAGTGCACACACAGGGCCGTGAGCAGTTGACGCTTTGTGCTCTGCATGAACTCCTCCTCAGGTCAAAAGCTGGAAGTGCCGGGCGCGGGAGTACCCGGCGATATCAATGCCCGCTGTGGCCACCCGCGCCTGAGGGCTTGCGCACCGCCACTTCCATGTCGGTTGCGGGCCGCGCCAAAGGCACCATGGAAGTGCCGCCTGGGCCGCTGCTGCGCGCGGGTTCGGCCAGCGTGCCGTTCCATTCATAGGCCACGGTGCCGGGCGGGTGCTGAAACCAGCCCGGATCGCGGTAGTCCCCAGGTTTCTGCTCCTTGCGCACCTTGACCACGCTGAACATGCCGCCCATGCCCACGGCGCCAAAAGGCCCGGTGCCGGTCATCATGGCCGCCGTGTTGTCGGGCAGGGGCATCTCCATCTCGGTCATGTCCTTCATGCCGCGCTCGCCCATCACCATGTAGTCGGGAATGAGCTTGGTGATCTG
>CAYSOD010000748.1:0-1922 GCA_964432385.1 uncultured Rubrivivax sp. | reverse complement strand
ACCAGCGCAAGGTCATCTACCAGCAGCGCAACGAGATCCTGGAGTCGCAGCGGCTGGACGACCGGATCGCCAACCTGCGCCGCAGCACCCTCACCGACGTGGTGCAGTCCTTCGTACCCGCCGAGAGCGTGGAGGAGCAGTGGGACCTGCCCGGCCTGGAGAAGACGCTGGCCGAGGAGTGGAAGCTCGAGATCCAGTTGCAGGCCGAAGTGGAGGGCAGCGAGTCCATCACCGCAGAGGACATCCTGGACAAGGTGATCAAGGCAGGAGACGAGCTCTTCCAGGCCAAGCTCGACTTTGTGGGCGGCGAGCAGTTCACGCCCTTCATGCGCATGGTGCTGCTGCAGTCGATCGACTCGCATTGGCGCGAGCACCTGGCGGCGCTGGACTACCTGCGCCAGGGCATCCACCTGCGCGGCTACGCGCAGAAGAACCCCAAGCAGGAGTACAAGCGCGAAGCCTTTGAGCTCTTTGCGCAGTTGCTCGACCTGGTCAAGGCCGAGGTCACCCGCATCCTGATGGCCGTGCGCATCCAGACGCAGGACGAGGTGACACAGGCGGCCGAAGCCACCGAGGAGCGCGCCAGCCAGCTCAGCAATGTGACCTACACCCATCCCAATGAGGATGGCAGCGTGTCGCAGGAGACCGACCCCGCCACCCAGGTGGCCGAGGTGCCCAAGGTGGGGCGCAACGACCCCTGCCCCTGCGGCAGCGGCAAGAAGTACAAGCAGTGCCACGGCAAGCTGGCCTGAGCGGCTGTCCCACATTGAGCACCTGCTGAACTGGAGACCGCGCCCTGCCCGTGAACCTGTCCGCCCCCCCCCCGGCCGATCTTCACCCGGTGGCCGGGCTGTGCATCGGCACCGCCATGGCAGGCGTGCGCAAAGCCAACCGGCGCGACCTGGTGGTGTTTCTGCTGGACGAGGGCGCCGCCGTGGCCGGTGTGTTCACAAAGAATCGCTTCTGCGCCGCCCCTGTGCAGTTGTGCCGCGAACACCTGGCGGGTGTGACCCCGGGCCGCGGCATTCGCGCGCTGCTGGTCAACACCGGCAATGCCAATGCCGGCACGGGTGCTGACGGCCTGGCCCGCGCTCAGCGCACCTGTGAGGCGCTGGCAGGACACCTGGGCCTTGCACCGCAGCAGGTGCTGCCGTTTTCCACTGGCGTGATCATGGAGACTTTGCCGGTGGATCGCATCGAGGCCGGGCTGCCTTCGGCGCTGGCCAACGCACAGTCTGCAGTGCCGGCCGATGGCGCGCGCTGGGCGGAAGCAGCGCAGGGCATCATGACCACCGACACGCTGCCCAAGGCGGCTTCGACCCAGGTGCAGATCGGTGGGCGCACCGTCACGGTCACGGGTATCTCCAAGGGGGCGGGCATGATCCGGCCCAACATGGCCACCATGCTGGGCTACATGGCCACCGATGCGGTGATCTCTCAGGGCGCACTGCAGCATCTGGTCACTGAGGCGGCTGATGCGAGCTTCAACCGCATCACCATCGACGGGGATACCTCCACCAACGACAGCTTCGTGCTGATGGCCACGCAGGCGGCGGGCCATGCGCCCATCACATCGCTGGACAGCGAAGACGGGCGCGCGCTGCGCCAGGCCGTGATCGACGTCGCGCAGCGCCTGGCCCAGGCCATCGTGCGCGACGGCGAGGGCGCCACCAAGTTCATCACGGTGAGGGTGGACGGCGGACGCAGCCAGGCCGAGTGCCGGCTGGCGGCTTATGCCATCGCCCACTCCCCGCTGGTGAAGACAGCTTTCTTCGCCAGCGACCCCAACCTCGGCCGCATCCTGGCCGCGGTGGGCTACGCCGGCATCGATGACCTGGACCAGGGCCTGATCGACCTCTTCCTGGACGACGTGCACGTGGTGCGCGAGGGCGGGCGACACCCCGATTACCGCGAAGAGCATG
>CAYSOD010000747.1:0-1935 GCA_964432385.1 uncultured Rubrivivax sp. | reverse complement strand
GCCACAGCGCCAGATTGGAGTGCAGCGCCTCGGAGCCGCCACGCAGGATGCAGGCATTGCCGCTCTTGATGGCCAGCGAGGCCGCCTCGATGGTGACGTTGGGGCGGCTCTCGTAGATCATGCCGAACACGCCCAGCGGCACGCGCATGCGCCCGACGCTGATCCCGGAGGGGCGGCGCTTGACCTCGGTGATCTCGCCCACGGGGTCGGGCATGGCGGCCAGTTGCTCGCAGCCCTGGGCGACGGTATCGATGACGGCCGGCGTGAGCTTGAGACGGTCCACCATGGGCTCGGCCAAGCCGGCGGTGCGGGCGGCATCCAGGTCCAGGGCGTTGTCACGCTGCAGCTCGGGTACGGCCTCGCGCAGACGCCGTGCCAGCGCCCGAAGCGCCTGGTCCTTGGCCGCCGTGGAAGCCGCGGCCATGGCGGTGGAGGCGGCGCGGGCCTGCGCGCCCAAGTGGGCCATGTAGGCGGGAATGTCGACAACCTTCATGACCGCATTGTCGTGCGAGAAGCATGGCCGGGTCACCTGGCCGGACAGTCGTCCGAGCTGCCGCCGCGCTCTACCAGCCCAGCAGCGCCAGCACCACCACCCACAACGAAGAGGTGAACACGAACGCCAAGGTAGACAGCACGATGGCCGCCGTGGCCTCGGCCTCATGGGTGCGGTAGCGCAGGGCGAAGATGAGCGCGTTGCTGCCCACCGGCGCAGCGGCCATCATCACCAGCACCGACAGCGACAGCCCGCTCACGCCGAACACAAAGTGCGCCCCCAGGAGTACCACCGTGGGCAGCACCAGCAGTTTCAGCACGCTCAAGCCCAGCGCGCCGCGCACCCGCCCGCGCAAGCCGTACTGCGCCAGGTTGGTGCCAATGAGGAAGAGGCACAGCGGCACCACGGCCGCGGTGAGTGACAGCAGCAGTGCATCGACCACCGGGTGCAGGCCCAGCCCGGTCAGGTTCCAAGCCAGGCCCAGCAGGATGGGCAGCATCACCGGGTGGAACACCGCACTGCGCACGGCGGTGCCCACGGTGTTGGCGAGGGACTGCCCCGCACCAGAACGGGCGATGGACACCTCGGCCAGCACCGTCAGCAGAGTCAGCACCACCAGCCCGTGGAGGCTGACCAAGGCCAGATGCAAGCCCAAGCCGGCCTCCCCGAACAGGGCCGCGGCCATGGGAATGCCCAGCTGCACCGAGTTGCCGTAGGTGGCGGCCACGCCCAGCGTCGCAGCCGCCGCGGCGGGCCCGCCGCGGAGCCGCGCTCCCGCAGGAAGCGCTTGCGCCTGGGCCTGACCCTGCAGTCGCGCCCCTCTGCGCTGCTGCCACGCATAGAACACGCCCAGGTAGGCCAGCACGGGGACGAAGTACGCCACCAGCGTGGTCCACGGCATGGCGGCGAAATCCATGCGCGCCATGGTGCGGAACAGCAGCGCCGGCACGAAGATGTTGTAGGCCGCGTCCGACAGCACCCGGTTGGCCTGGGCCAGGCCCGACACTCCCAAAGTACCGCCCTGGCCAGGAGAGACCGCCGACTCCGACGCGCCAATCCAGCCCGCGCGGGCGGCCACCCAGCCCACCGCCGCCGTCGCGAAGATGGCCAGCAGCTTGAACAGGAGGTCCAGCGTCACACCTTCGCCCCTGGGAACGCCCCTGTGCAGGCCCCTACGCAGGCCCGGACAAATGCCCAAGCGGCATCCCCGACGCAAGGCTGCGCCGCAGCCCGTCTGGCTGCAATAGGGCGCCGCTTCAAGATCACCTTCAGCCGGCGCTCTTCTTGGCCGCCGCCTTCTTGGCTGCCGCCTTGGGCGGGAACTTGGAGGTGCGGGGCTCGAACTCGAAGACCACCCGGCCTTCCTTGCGGTCGTAGCTCAGGAAGGCCTTGAACTTGCGCCGCGTCTTGTTCGGGACGAAGTTCTCCAGCAGCGCCGTCTT
>CAYSOD010000746.1:0-1936 GCA_964432385.1 uncultured Rubrivivax sp. | reverse complement strand
GTGCAGACGGGCAGGATCCGCGCTGGATCGAAGCCCAGGCCAGCGCCGAGGCGCGCCCGGGCGGGGCGGTGCTGTGGCCCGGCTACCTGCATGACGTCAGCGAGCGCCGCGCCCTCGAACAATCCTTGCGTGAGCGCGAGCTGGCGGTGCGTGCGAGTCAGACCAAGAGCGCCTTCCTCGCCCGCGTGAGCCACGAGATGCGCACCCCGCTGAACGCGGTGCTCGGCTTTGCGCAACTGCTGTCCACCGATCCGCAGCTGCAGGTCAATACCCGCCAGCGCGAGCATGTCTCCCACATCGAGGCCGCCGCGCACAGCCTGCTGTCCCTCATCGACGAGGTGCTGGACATCGAGCGCGTCGAGGCGGGATCGATGACGTTGCAGCTCGGCGCCGTGCCGTTGGACGCCGTGCTGCACGAGAGCGCCGACATGCTGCGGCTGATGGCCGAGCCCCGCAGCATCGGTATCGACGTCCGCAGCGAGCCCGCGCAAGGGCGGCAGGTCTTGGCCGACCGCCCCAAACTGCTGCAGTGCCTGAACAACCTGGTCAGCAACGCGATCAAGTACAACCGTGATGGGGGGCGGGTGACGCTGACTGCCGACATCGTGGACGGCCGGGTGCAGATCGCCGTGCAGGACACCGGCCACGGGATGAGTGCGGAGCAGATCAGCCATCTTTTCGAGCCCTTCAACCGGCTCGGTGCGGAGCGTACGCGCACCGAGGGCAGCGGACTGGGGCTGGTCATCACGAAGTCGCTGGTGGCGTTGATGGGCGGCGAGCTGCGCGTGACCAGCACACTCGGGCAAGGGACCTGCTTCGCTTTCGAGCTGCCGCTGGCCATGGAGGAGACGGGCCAGGCTGCGAACGCTGCAGTCCGCGAGGCGGTGCTTGATGCGGCGGTGGGGGCGGCGGTTGAGGCGGTTGATGCGGCCGGCTTCACGCCGGCGCCTGCAGCCCTCGCGCCACTGTCGACCCAGGCTGCCGCAGTGCGGACACCTCACCTGGTCTACATCGAGGACAACCCTGTCAACCAGTTGCTGATGGCCGCCATCGTAGAGCGCCTGCCGCATCTGCGCCTGTCCATGGCGGAGTCGGGCGCCGAAGGCCAGGCCCTGGCGCTGGCCGACCCTCCGGACCTGCTGCTGCTCGACATGCACCTGCCCGACACGGATGGCATGGCCTTGCTGGCGCAACTGCGCGCGCATGCGGTGTTGAGCCACGTGCCGGCGGTCATGGTCTCGGCCAACGCGCTCACCGACCACATCCACGAGGCGGGCGCTGCGGGCTTTGAGCAGTACTGGGTCAAGCCCTTGGAACTGGACAAGACGCTGGCTGCGCTGCGCGCGTGGTTCCCGCCTCCTGGCTGAGTCGCAGCGCAGGCCGGCCTCTCAGCCGGCGAGCCCGTCAGCCCGCGCTCAGCCCCTCATCCAACCCTTACGCTGAACTTCGAGCAGCGTCAGGTCCAGGCAGCGGTGAATCAGCTCGATCATCTCGTCGATCTGCGCGCGGGTGATCACCAGCGGCGGGGCGATGATCATGCGGTCGCCGACGGCGCGCATCACCAGGCCGTTGGCAAAGCAGTGCTTGCGGCACACCATGCCCACTTCATGTTCCTCGGGGAAGGCGGTGCCGCGCGCCTTGTCCTGCACCAGCACCAGCGCGCCCATCAGGCCGCAGGTCTGGGCCTGGCCCACCAGCGGGTGGCGCTGTACCTCGGCATAGCGCTGCGCCAGGTAGGGGCCCACGTCGTCGTGCACATGGGCCACGAGGCCCAGTTGCTGGATCAGCCGCACGTTGGCCAGGCCCACCGCGCAAGCCACGGGGTGGCCTGAGTAGGTGTAGCCGTGGGCGAACTCGCCGCCCTGCTCGATCAGCACCCGGGCCACACGCTCGCCCACCATCACGCCGCCCAGCGGCACGTAGCCGCTGGTCACGC
>CAYSOD010000745.1:0-1936 GCA_964432385.1 uncultured Rubrivivax sp. | reverse complement strand
GGAGCGCGGGCTCGCCTGATGGCGGGTTCTTCCTGGGCATTGCCTATGGTCCGAACGCGAGCGAATCCAACGACCCGCGCTTCAAGCTCGATGCCTTTGACCGCCTGTACGAGCGCCAATTGCGCCTGCCCGACGGCCCCGAGCGCGAGGCACTGACACGCCAGGCCAAGGATTTGTTGACTGCCTACATGCCCTACAAGGTCCACGGCCACCTGGTCACCAACGACCTGGTGCAACCCTGGACCCAGCACTACTGGCGCCACCCTTTCATGCGGGACATCTGGCGGTTTGTGGATGTGCAGCGTTGAGGCCCAAGCAACACCGACCCCCCAGAATCTAGGCTGAGCACCCGCACAAGAGAGCACGATCGATGACCTCAGCTCAGCTCCCCACCCCCCGTATCGCCTTGTATCAGCACTGGTTGGAGCGCGAGCGCGGCTTGCGCTTTGCCGACTACGACGCGCTGTGGACCTGGTCGGTCACCGACCTGGACGCGTTTTGGCAATCGATCTGGGACTTCTTTGAGGTGCAATCGCCCACGCCGCACACGGCCGTGCTGGCAGAAGACCGCATGCCCGGGGCGCGGTGGTTTCCAGGCGCGCAGCTGAACTACGTGCAGCAGGTGTTCCGCCATGCCGATGCCGCACACGCTGCGGGGCACCCGGCCATCGTGTTCACGGACGAGCAAGGTCTGGCACGCGGTGAACTGTCTGAACTGTCCTGGCCTGAACTGCAGCGCCAGACCGCGCACTTTGCGGCCGCGCTGCGCGCCCTGGGCGTGCAACGCGGGGACCGCGTCTGCGCCGTGCTGCCCAACACGCCGCAGACGGCGGCGGTGTTCCTGGCGGTGGCCAGCCTGGGCGCCGTGTGGAGCATCTGCTCGCCCGACATGGGCCCGGTGGCCGTGCTGGACCGCTTTCGCCAGATCGAGCCCGTGGTGCTGGTGGCTTGCGACCAGGTGCGTTGGGGGGGCGCGGTGCACGTCAAGCGCGGCTTGGTGGACGAACTGCTGGAGGGCCTGCCCAGTGTGCGGCACGCGGTGCGTGGCGCGGATCTGGGCGCATTGCTCCATGGTGAAGCGCCAGAGGATGCGGCGCTGGCTCGGGCGCTGGCGGTGGGGTTCGATAGCAGCCCCGCTCCAGGCGAGCATCTGCCACTCCAGCCCGAATGGCTGCCCTTCGACCACCCGCTGTGGATCGTCTACTCCAGCGGCACCACCGGGCTGCCCAAGCCCATCGTGCACGGCCATGGCGGCGTGATCGTGGAGGCGTTGAAGAGTTCGCTGCTCAACAACCTCGGGCCCACGGTGGAGACGGGCGACCGCTTCCACTGGTTCAGCACCACGGGCTGGATCATGTGGAACAGCCAGATGGCCGCTCTGCTGGGCGGCACGACGATCTGCCTCTTCGACGGCAGTCCGGGCGGGCCGTCGGCTGCGCCCGACTGGAGCACGCTGTGGCGCTTTGCCGCGTTGTCGCGCGCCACCTTCTTCGGTGCGGGTGCGGCCTTCTACGCCAGCTGCCTGAAGGCCGATGTGCAGCCGGCGATGGCTGCCGACCTGACAGCGCTACGTGCCGTGGGCTCCACCGGCTCGCCCCTGTCCGACGAGTGCCACGACTGGATCTGGGAGCGCCTGCCGCGTGTGGGCGGCCAACCAATCTGGATCGACTGCATCTCCGGCGGCACGGATTTCGCCGGCGCCTTTGTGGGCGGCAACATCACGCTGCCGCAGGTGCGCGGGCAGATGCAGTGCCGCTGGCTGGGTGCTGCCGTGCAGGCCTGGGACGAGCAGGGCGCCAGTGTCATCGACCAGGTGGGTGAGTTGGTGTGCGCGCGGCCCATTCCGTCCATGCCCCTGCGCTTCTGGAACGACGAGGACGACCGCCGCTACCGCGACAGCTATTTCGACATGGACCCCGGCGTGTGGCGGCACGGG
>CAYSOD010000744.1:0-1937 GCA_964432385.1 uncultured Rubrivivax sp. | reverse complement strand
CGACGCCTGAGGGGCCCGGCGGGCCTTGATCCAGGCATAGCCCAGGTGCAGGAAGAACACTGCAGCCAACAGCTTGACCGCCAGCAAGGCCCAGCGCAGAGAGGCCTGTCCGTATTCCGCCGCGAGCGCGTCGCTGAACATGCCGACCAGCAGCGGCCCGCCGCCAGCCCCGAACAGCGTCAGCGCCAGCAGCACCACCGACACGCCCAGCACCCGCCGCTCGCGCGGCAAGGTGTTGCTGATCATGGCGAACACGGGTCCGTTGGGCATGGCTCCCATGAAGGTGGCCGCGACGTGGGCGACAAAGGCCACCTGCAGGTTGGGCGCAAACAGCACCGCCGCGATCAGCGGAAAGGTCAGCGCGTAGCTGATCATGCAGAAGGCCAGCAGTCGCTCCTCACGGGCGCCTCCGAGTCGGTTGCCGATGACGCCTCCCGCCAGCAGGCCCATGAGGGATCCCACCAAGTAGGCGCCGCCAAAGAAAGCCGACGCGTGCTCAGGGGCCAGGCCGAACTGCCGGTTGTAGAAGCTCGGCATCCATTGCGTCAAGCCAAAGGTGGCAAACGAGGCCCAGGCAAAGCCCAAGGTGATGTGCAGGTAGGTCGGGTTGCGAACCAGGTCGGCAAAGGCCGCCAGCTGCCCGGAGCCAGCCGACGGCGGCGAGGGGGGCGAGGTCGCGGTGGCACGGTCGGGCGCCAGCCGCATCTGCAGCACCGCGATGGCCACGGCGGCCAGGCCAAACACGACAAAAGCTTGCCGCCAGCCCAGCTGCGCGGCCAGGTAGCCGCCTGCGGTCAAGCCGCCGGTCACGCCGAGGAAATAGCCCGCGGTGTACAGCGCCAGCGCCCCTGACCGGCGCTCGGGCGGGTAATGGTCGCTGACGATGGCCTGGCCCAGGGGCATCTCCGCCGCAGGCCCGAAGCCCGAGGCGAGTTGGGCCACGACGAATTGCCAGAAGGCACCGCAGGCCGCGAACACCGCCATCGCCGCGCCGTAGATCGACAAGCAGGCGCCGAACACGCGCGAGTTTCCCCAGCGTGCCGCCCACGCGGTGATGGGGAAAGCCAGCGCGGCGATCGTCACCGCCGAGGCGTAGCCCGTCAGCAGGCCCAGTTGGGTGTCGCTGAAACCGAACTCCGCCTTGATGAGGGGCAGGCACGCCGACAACAACGAGATCCCAGCGTTGGCCATTGCACTGGCCAAAGCCAGCACCAGGACGATGACGACTGGCCGGCCTTGCAAACCGGCTCCAGCAGGGCCTTCAGAGCGGTCGGCGACCAAGGTCAGAAGTCGTAGCGAACGGCGACGCCGGTGGTGCGTGGGCGCACGGGGTAGAACTCGGTGAAATAGGCACTGGTGAAGTCGACAGCCCCCGAGATGCCCCGCGTGTTGGTGGCATTGTTCAGGAACGCCGAGACCTCAAGGCGCGACCAGGAGAAGGTCAGGCGCAGGTCCAGCGTGGAGTAAGCCGCCAGGGTGATGGGCGAGTCAATCTGGGCCTGGCGCTTGCCGGTGTGCGCAACCACCGCCGAGAGGCGGCCACCGCTGCCCAGGGGCCCGGCGAAGTAGCCAGTCGCATCCAGGGTGCCCTGCAGCTTGGCGGTGCCGGGTAAGGGCGTGCCTGCAGCGATGGGCACCCCGCCCACCGTGATGCCGCCCGAGGTGGCGGCGTCGGTGTAGGCCACAGCGCCGCGCAGTGAGAAGCTCGGGTTGGGTCTCCATCCGCCCGCCAGTTCGATGCCCTGCGACTGGGCCTGGCCGATGTTGCCGGTGACCAGGAAGTCCCGGCCGCTGACCGGGTCGCGAGCAAGCGTGGCCAGCTGCACGTCCTTCCAGTCGATGCGGAACACGCTCACGTCCAGGCTGGTGCGGGCGCTCGGCGTCCAGCGCAGGCCGGCTTCGTAGTTCCACAGCGAGTCGGTCTTGTAGGGGAACGC
>CAYSOD010000743.1:0-1937 GCA_964432385.1 uncultured Rubrivivax sp. | reverse complement strand
CCGCCCGGGTGCGTGCCCAGCAGCGCCAGCGAGCGCAACCGGTGTGGGAAGTCGATGGCGAACTGCTGCGAGATCATGCCGCCCATGGAGAAGCCCACCACGTGCGCGCTGGTCTCGCCGGCGGCGTCCAGCACGGCGGCAATGTCCGCCGCCATGGCCGACACGCGGTGCACCACCACATTGCGCACCCGGGTCTGCCCGCTGCCGCGGTTGTCCAGCAGGATGACGCGGTGGCTGCGCGCCAGCTGCGGCGCCACACGGAACCACATCGCCGAACTGCACCCCAGCCCCATCACCAGCACCACGGGCTCGCCTTGACCGAGCGAGTTCCAGTAGATGCGGGCGTCCTGCCGCTCGACAAAGGCCATTGAAGCTCAGCGTGGCCCGACGGCCGTGGACATCGTGCGCAGGTCCGCCCTCAGAGCCTGTGAATCATGTTTCACAGGCGCTCAGTTCATCTGCGTGACGAACTTGGTGTTCAGGTAGCCGTCAAAGGTCTCGATACCTCCCTCGCTGCCCATGCCGCTGTCGTTGATGCCGCCAAACGGTGTCTCGGCCAGCGCCAGGCCCAGGTGGTTGATGGACACCATGCCCGCGGCCAGGCCCGTGCTCAAGGCGTGCGCGTTGCGGTTGCTGCCAGTGAACACGTAGGACGCGAGGCCGTAAGGCAGGCTGTTGGCGCGCTTGAGCACCTCGTCCACGGTCTTGAAGCGGATCATTCCGGCCACGGGGCCGAAGGGTTCCTCGTTGAGCAGACGGGCGTTGTCGGGCAGGTCGGCGATCACCGTCGGCGCGAAGAAGTTGCCCGAGCCGGGGATGGGTGCACCACCCACCAGCACGCTGGCACCCCGCTCGCGAGCGTCATCGATGAAGCCAGCCACCGCGCCCACGCGGCGCGCCTGCGCCAGCGGGCCCATCTGCGTGCCTTCGGCCAGGCCGTCGCCCACCTTCAGCGCCTGCGTCTTCTCCACGAAGCCGGCCACGAAGCGGTCGTACACGCCCTCTTGCACGTAGAAGCGCGTGGGTGACACACACACCTGCCCGGCGTTGCGGAACTTGTAGGGCACCATCAGCTTGATGGCGGCGTCCACGTCGGCGTCATCGCAGATGATCACCGGGGCATGTCCGCCCAACTCCATGGTGCTGCGCTTCATCAGTGCCGCGGCCTTGGCCGCCAGCATCTTGCCCACGGCGGTGGAGCCGGTGAAGGTGATCTTGCGCACCACGGGGCTGGCGATGAGGTGGTCCGACACCTCCGCCGGCACGCCCCACACGATGTTGAGCACGCCCTTGGGCAGCCCCGCGTCGTGGAACATCTGCGCGATGGCCACCACGGCGCTGGGGGCGTCTTCCGGCCCCTTCAGGATGATGGTGCAGCCCGCGCCCACGGCGGCCGAGATCTTGCGGATGGCCTGGTTGAAGGGGAAGTTCCAGGGCGAGAACGCGGCCACCACACCGACGGGCTCACGCAGCACGGTCTGGCGCACGGCGTCGTTGCGAGAGGGAATGACGCGGCCGTAGATGCGGCGGCACTCCTCGGCGTGCCACTCGGCATGCTCCGAGCAGGCCATGACCTCACCCACCCCCTCGGCCAGGGGCTTGCCCTGGTCCATGGTGATGCCGCGGCCGATGTCCTTGGCGCGCTCGCGCGACAGCTCGGCCACCTTGCGCAGGATCTTGCTGCGCTCCATGGGCGAGCTCTTCTTCCAGCTCTCGAAGGCCCGCGCGGCGGCGGCCAGGGCGCGGTCCAGGTCCTCCTTCGTGGCGTGCGGCAGCTTGCCGATCACCTCGTTGGTGGCCGGGTTGAGCACGTTCTGCTCCTTGCGGCCGCCGCCCTGGATGAATTCACCGTCGATGTACAGGCTCAGCTGGGGATAGGTCACTTGCAAGATTCCTGAAGAAGACAAAGAGGCGCAAGAATAAACCAGCGCGCGGAT
>CAYSOD010000742.1:0-1937 GCA_964432385.1 uncultured Rubrivivax sp. | reverse complement strand
TGCATCCACGATGGCCTCGGCCCGCTCGACGGCGGCGTGACGCTTCTCGCCTGCGGTCTGCACCACGGCCGAGAGGTCGTCCACGGTGTAGAGGTAGACGTCCTGCAGGCGGGCCACCTCGGGCTCGATGTCGCGCGGCACCGCCAGGTCCACCATGAACATGGGTCGGCGCCGGCGGGCTTTGAGGGCGCGCTCCATCGCGCCCAGGCCGATGATGGGCAGGGAGCTGGCGGTGCAGGAAATGACGGCATCGAACTCTTGCAGTCGCTCGGGCAGGTCAGCCAGGCGCAGAGCCTGGGCGCCGTAGCGCGCGGCCAGCGCCTCGCCGCGCTCCAGGGTGCGGTTGGCCACGGCCATGGCCCGGGGCTCGCGCGCCGCGAAGTGCGTGGCCACGAGCTCGATCATCTCGCCCGCGCCCACGAACAGCACCTTGATCTTGCGCAGGTCTTCAAACAGCTGCGAGGCCAAGCGCACCGAGGCGGCGGCCATGCTGACGGAGTGGGCGCCGATTTCAGTCTCTGTGCGCACTTCCTTGGCCACCGAGAACGAGCGCTGAAACATCTGGTGCAGCGTGGTGCCCAGGGTGCCAGCGGCGTCTGCCTCGCGCACGGCCTGCTTCATCTGGCCGAGGATCTGCGGCTCGCCCAGCACCATGGAGTCCAGGCCGCTGGCCACGCGGAAGGCGTGGCGGGCCGCCTCCCGGCCCTCGCGCAGGTAGGTGTGGTGCTGCAACTGTCCTGGCGCCACGCCAGCGTGGCCAGCGAGGAAGTCCATGGCCGGGCGGGCGAGTTCCTGCGCCGCAGCGGCGGCCTCGGCTGCCACGTACAGCTCGGTGCGGTTGCAGGTGGAGACCAGCGCGGCCTCGGGCGCGGCGCCTTGCAGCCGCTCGCGCAGCGCCTTGAGAACCGGGCTCAGCTGGTCGGGTGCGAACGCCAGACGGCCGCGCAGGTCCAGTGGCGCGGTGGTGTGGTTCAAGCCCAGCGCAAAGACGCTCATGCTGAAATTGTAGGAGGCGCAGGACGCCAATTAGCGTCCACTAGGGTTGACACCTAGAAATGTCAACCTAAATTTCCAGCTCACACCCGCAAACTGTCACCCTGAACCTGAAGCCCCGCTGCACGCCATGGGACCACTTGACGCCATCTGGCATCTGCTGAACTTCTTGTTTCCTGCTGTGGGCGTGGGTTGTCTGGGCGCGGCGGCGGTCAAGGGGTTGTGGCGCAGGGAAATGGCCGGCATTCGCTGGGGGCGTCTGGCGCTCTGGGGCAGCGCCGCGGGTGTTTTGGCGCTGGTGGCGGGACTGCTGCTGTTCGGCCGTGACGGGCGCATGGCCACTTACGGCCTGTTGGTGCTGGCCGCTGCCCTGGCGTTCTGGGCAGCCGGTTGCCGCCCGGGAACGGCCCCGCCAAAGTCCAGGTCGCCGTCCAAGTCAACGACCAAGTCTTCAGGGGGCCGCGAGAAACCGCAGGCTTGAGGGCCGCGATGAGTTGCACTGCGGTGGCCCGGTTCGCCCTGGCCAACCGCACCAGCCTCAGCCCACCACCGTCGCCCCCACCACCACCTCGCCGCGCAGCGAATGGGGTAGGGCCTGCGTGATGCGCACGTCGATCATCTGGCCTACCAGGCGCGCCGAGGCCGGGCCACCGTCGAAGTTGACGATGCGGTTGCACTCGGTGCGGCCCATCAGCTCGGCGGCGTTCTTGCGGGACGGGCCTTCCACCAGGATGCGCTGCACCGTGCCTTCTCGGCTGGCGGAAATGCGCCGCACGTTGGCCTCGATGGTGGCCTGCAGGTGCTGCAGGCGCTTGAGCTTGACGGTCTGCGGCGTGTCGTCGGCCAGGTTAGCGGCTGGGGTGCCGGGGCGGGGGCTGAAGATGAAGCTGAAGCTCGAATCGAAGCCGATCTCCTCGATCAGCGTCATCATCTTGCCGA
Source organism: uncultured Rubrivivax sp. (assembly GCA_964432385.1). Lineage (GTDB taxonomy): Bacteria > Pseudomonadota > Gammaproteobacteria > Burkholderiales > Burkholderiaceae_C > Rubrivivax. The sequence continues at coordinate 5 of CAYSOD010000742.1, read as the reverse complement.
AATCG
>CAYSOD010000741.1:0-1943 GCA_964432385.1 uncultured Rubrivivax sp. | reverse complement strand
CCCGCCTCAGCGGCGCAGGATGCGCAGTATCTCCTCGAGTTCTAGCCGCAACTGCCGCACGATCTGCTGGCTCTGGCTGACGTCGCTGCGGGCCTCTTCGCCCTGTAGCTTGTTGCGTGCTCCGCCGATGGTGAACCCCTGTTCGTAGAGCAGCGCACGAATCTGGCGAATGACTATAACGTCCTGACGCTGGTAGTAGCGGCGGTTGCCGCGCCGCTTGACCGGCTTGAGCTGCGGGAACTCCTGCTCCCAATAGCGCAGCACGTGTGGTTTCACACCGCAGAGTTCCGCCACCTCGCCGATCGCGAAGTAGCGTTTTCCCGGGATCACCGGGAGTTCGTCGTTATTCTTGGCTTCCAACATAGGCTTCTACCCGAGCTTTTAGTTTCTGCCCGGGCCGGAACGTGACCACCCGCCGTGCGCTGATGGGGATCTCTTCCCCCGTCTTGGGGTTACGGCCCGGCCGCTGATTCTTGTCGCGCAGGTCGAAGTTGCCAAATCCCGAGAGCTTGACTTGCGCGCCTGTGGACAGCGCCGTCCGGACCTCCTCGAAGAACAGATCGACCAGTTCCCGCGCCTCCCGCTTGTTGAGGCCAAGCTGGTCGAACAGCGCCTCCGCCATCTCCGCCTTCGTCAACGCCATGTCGAACAATCCTGCTGAAACGTTCTTGGAGTTTTTTGAAACCGACGGCCCATCCGCGATGACGGCAGCGTCATTCGCGAAACTGGGCGCCGAGTTCCCGTGCCAGCGCCGCCCTCACCGAGGCCACCAGCCGGTCGACCTCATCGTCGATGAGGGTGCGTTCTTTATCCTGCAAAATCAAGCCCAAAGCGACACTTTTTCTTCCGGATTCGATTCCTGCTCCCCGGTAGACGTCGAACAGCACGATCTCGCGCAGGAGGCTTGACGCAGCGGCGTTGACGCGCTCGCGGATGGTGTCGTAGCCAACTTCCTCGTCGACTACGAAGGCGAGATCGCGACGGACCTGCGGGAACCGGGACGCCTCGACGAACTCAGCATACTCCACGCGCAAGGCGGTGCTGATCTCGATTTCAAACAGCACCGGACTGCCGACGAAACCGAGCTCACGCACCAAGCGCGGATGCAGTTCGCCGATCCAGCCCACCGGGGCGCCACCGCGGAGCACCCGGGCGCTGCGGCCGGGGTGCAGCGACGGATGCTCGGCTGCCGCGAAGCTGAACTGGTTCGCCGGTCCGGCCATCGACAGCACAGCCTCGAGGTCGGCCCTCAGGTCGTGGAAATCGACTCCATCGCGTCCCCCGCCCCACTGTTCCGGCCAGCGCGGGCCGACGGCGAGCGCCGCGAACCGATCGCTCTCGGTAGCGCCCACCGGAAACACCACTCCGTGCTCCATGAGTCGGACCCGCAACTGCTGCCGGCGCTGGTTTTCGAGAGCCGCCCGCAGTAGACCGGGCCACAGCGACAGGCGCATAACCGCCAGATCGCTGGCGATCGGGTTAGCGAGTCGATGCGCGGGCTCGCCAGGCAGCAGCGTCTCCTGCAGCGCAGGGTCGACGAACGCGAAATGCACCGCTTCGTGGTACCCGCGCGCAGACATCACGTCGAGCATCCGCTGTTCCTCGAGGCGACTGCTCGGCTGCGGATGGATGATCTGACCCGCCTCTGCTGCCCTCGTCGGGATGGTTTCGTAGCCGGCGAGTCGTGCGATTTCTTCGATGAGATCGCGCTCGATGGCGATATCGAAGCGGTGTGACGCCGGCTGCACCTGGAGCTGCGTGCCGTCGGTGGACGACAACACGTGCATACCCAGACGCTCCAGGCGCGAAACGATCTCCGGCATCGGCCAGGAGGTGCCGAGCAGGCGCTCGACCTGGCCCAACCGCAGCGTCACCGGCGGAACGACACGCAGGGCGTCGGGCCGCTCGCTCAAGCGCACCGGGCCAGGCAGGCCGCCGGTGAC
>CAYSOD010000740.1:0-1958 GCA_964432385.1 uncultured Rubrivivax sp. | reverse complement strand
GCTGTGGGCAGATGAAGTGGATGTGGCTGTCGATGCCGCCGGCGGTGACGATCATGCCCTCGCCGGCGATGATCTCGGTGCCCGGGCCGATGACGATGTCCACCCCAGGCTGCACGTCGGGGTTGCCGGCCTTGCCAATGCCGCAGATCCGCTGGCCGCGCAGGCCGATATCGGCCTTGACGATGCCCCAGTGGTCGATGATCAAGGCGTTGGTGATCACGCAGTCCACGGCATCGCCGGCGCCTGGCCCGTTGCGGCGCTGGCCCTGGCCCATGCCATCGCGGATGGTCTTGCCGCCACCGAACTTGACTTCTTCGCCGAAGCCGCCTGCACGCAAGGTGAAGTCCTGTTCGACCTCCACGACGAGACCGGTGTCGGCCAGTCGCAGGCGGTCGCCCACGGTGGGGCCGTACATCTCGGCGTAGGCGCGTCGTCCTATCGTGGCCATCAGATGCTTCCTTGTACCAGGCCGCGGAAACCCCAGACCGCGCGGTCGCCGGCGTAATCCACCAACTCCACGGTGCGCTGCTGTCCGGGCTCGAAGCGCACTGCCGTGCCCGAGGCGATGTTCAGCCGCATGCCGCGGGCCGCATCGCGATCGAAGCGCAGGGCACCATTGGTCTCTGCGAAGTGGTAGTGCGAGCCCACCTGGATGGGCCGGTCGCCAGTGTTGTCCACCACCACGGTGTGCGTGCGCCGCCCCGGATTCAGCGGCAGTTCACCGTCATCGGTGAGCAGTTCGCCCGGTGTCATCACTTCCTCCTGTGCCACCACAACAGGGCGGCCACTGCCACGGTACCGACGATGAAGCCCACGGTGTCGGTGGCATGCCAATGAGCGCCGCCCAGCCCGTGGCCCTCGTGGGCGTGGGCGGCCCAACCGGCCAGCAAGGTGCAGAAGGTCAGGAGTTGCTTCATGTTGGTGCCATGTGGGTGCAAAAGGGCTGGAGTGCTGCGATGTGGTGCGTGCGCTGCTGTCAGATGATGGGCTGGTGCACGGTGACCAGCTTGGTGCCATCAGGGAAGGTGGCCTCGACCTGGATGTCCGGGATCATCTCGGCCACGCCTTCCATCACGTCGGCGCGCGTCAGGACGGTCTTGCCCTCGCTCATCAGTTGCGCCACGGTCTTGCCGTCGCGTGCGCCCTCCATCACGGCAGCCGTGATGAGGGCCACCGCCTCGGGGTGGTTGAGCTTCAGGCCACGCGCGCGGCGGCGCTCAGCCAACAGGGCGGCCGTGAAGATCAGCAGCTTGTCTTTCTCGCGCGGGGTCAGGTCCATGGTCGAAGCCGTAGCAGATTCGATGCCATCCTAATGCGAAGCGGCCACTTTGCCCACGGGCATGGCACGGTCATTGCTGAGTGGAGGTTCGGGACTGCCCTCAACAACCCTTTTTGGAGCGAACATGACCCTTGTCAACCCTCTTCGTCGCGCCGGCCTCAAAACGCTGGCTTCCGCCCTCGTGGCTGCCGGGTTTGCCATGCCGGCCCTGGCCCAGAACACCATCAAGGTGGGTGTGCTGCACTCGCTGTCGGGCACCATGGCCATTTCCGAGACGGTGCTCAAGGACACCGTGCTGATGGCCATCGACGAGATCAACGCCAAGGGTGGCGTGCTCGGCAAGAAGCTCGAGCCCGTCGTGGTGGACCCAGCGTCCAACTGGCCGCTGTTCGCCGAAAAGGCCAAGCAACTGATCACGCAGGACAAAGTGGCGGTGGTGTTCGGTTGCTGGACCAGCGTGTCGCGCAAGTCGGTCCTGCCGGTGTTTGAAGAAACCAACAGCCTGTTGTTCTACCCCGTGCAATACGAGGGCGAGGAACTCAGCAAGAACGTGTTTTACACCGGTGCCGCGCCCAACCAGCAGGCCATCCCCGCGGTGGAATACCTGATGAGCAAGGACGGCGGCTCGGCCAAGCGCTTTGTGCTGCTGGGCACCGACTACGTCTACCCGCGCACCACC
>CAYSOD010000739.1:0-1960 GCA_964432385.1 uncultured Rubrivivax sp. | reverse complement strand
TTCATGAGCCTGGGCCCCGCCGCCCGGCGCGGCCTGCGCGCCTGGCTGAGCGCGGCGCTGACCGAAGGCAGCCCACTGAAGGCCGCCTTGCAGCCCTGCCTGCGCGCGCAGGCCGACTGCGCGATGCAGCTGCCCTGTCAGATCGGCGACTACACCGACTTCTACACCGGCATCCACCACGCCACCTCGGTGGGCAAGCTGTTCCGCCCCGACAACCCGCTGCTGCCCAACTACAAGTGGGTGCCCATTGGGTACCACGGCCGGGCCTCGTCGCTGGTGGTGAGCGGCACGCCGGTGCGCCGCCCGCTGGGCCAGCTCAAGGCCCCGACGGCCGAGACGCCCACCGTCGGCCCCTGTCAGCGGCTGGACTACGAGCTGGAGCTGGGTGCGGTCATCGGCACGCGCAATGCGCTGGGCACACGCGTGCCACTGGAGGACGCGGAGGACCACCTCTTCGGCCTGGTGCTGCTCAACGACTGGTCCGCGCGCGACGTGCAGGCCTGGGAGTACCAGCCGCTGGGACCGTTCCTGTCCAAGAACTTTGCCAGCACCATCTCGACCTGGGTGGTGACGATGGAGGCGCTGGCGCCCTTCCGCACCGCCTTCACCCGCCCCGCCGTGGACGGTGGCGACCCCGGCACTTTGCCCTACCTGGACGGTGAGACCAACCGCGCCAGTGGAGCCTTCGACCTGACGCTGGAGGTGGAACTGCAGACCGCCGCCATGCGGCAGGCCATCCTGCCGCCGCAGCGCCTGTCGCGCGGCAACTGGTCCGACGCCGCCTGGTGGACGCTGGCGCAGCTGGTGACGCACCACACCGTGGGCGGCTGCAACCTGCAAGCAGGTGACCTGCTGGGCACCGGCACCCTTTCCGGCCCCGGGCCGAGTCAGGCCGGCTCGCTGCTGGAGTTGAGCGGCGGCGGTAAGGCGCCCATCACGCTGGCGAACGGGGAAACGCGCACCTTCCTGCAAGACGGCGACACCTTGACGCTGAAGGCCTGGGGCGAGAAGCCCGGCGCCCGGCGCATCGGGCTGGGCACCTGCAGCGGCACCGTGCTGCCGACGGCTTGAAGCCTGTCAGGCGCCGGGAGCGCCCTGGCCCGCGCCCGCATCCCTCGCCGCCTCGCGCGCGGCACTGATGTCCACAAAGGTCACCACCGCGCCTTCGATCACGTCGTCCTGGGTACGGTAAGGCATGATCCTCACGGCGTACCAGCGGCCCTCACGGCTGCGAACCTGTTTTTCCGACACCACCAGCGTGCGCAGCATGTCGCGCACGTCCTCCTCCATGGCGGGGTAATCCAAGCTGGTGGTCAGGTCGCTCAAAGGGCGGCCCACGTCGCCGTCGCGCAGGCTGATGACCTTGCGTGCCCGCTCGGTGAAGCGCCGCACATGCAAGGCCTTGTCGAGAAAGAGCGTGGCGATGTCGGTGCTGTTGAGCAGGTTGCGCATGTCGCTCTGCGCAATGGCCAGGTCGTCCAGCTTGGCCTGCAGCTCGGCGTTCACCGCCTGCAGCTCGTCGTTCATGGCCTGCATCTCCTCCTTGGAGCTGGTGAGCTCCTCGTTGGTGGATTGCAGCTCTTCGTTGGTGGACTGCAGCTCCTCGTTAGCCGCTTGCAGCTCCTCCTGCGAGGCGCGCATCTCCTCACGCAGTGACTGCGCCTCCTCGCGGGCGCGCTGCAGCTCGGCTTCCAGCTGCTGGTGCACAGCGCTGCGTGTGCGCCGCCGCGGCCGGCTGGCCGAAGGGGCCGCCAGGTCGCGAAAGACGATCAGCAGCATGCCTTTGAGCCCCGGCACCTCGTCCATGGCCTGCACGCTCAGGTCCACGGCGGGCGGGCCGTTGGGGCTGTCCAGCGGCACCTCGTGCACCTCCACGGCCGTGCGCTGGCCGGCGGCCTGATGCATGGCCGCCACCAGCGGCGCACGCAGGCCTTCACGGGCCATCACATGCACGTTCCAG
>CAYSOD010000738.1:0-1963 GCA_964432385.1 uncultured Rubrivivax sp. | reverse complement strand
CCAGCGAGGATTGCTCGTTCTCCACCGGGGCGGTGTTCGACCTGACGGGCGGGCGGTCGACGTATTGATCGATCTGTTGGCCTTTGCGACTGATGGAACCAAACCTTCAGGACTGCTCGACTTCATCTGGAGTGTTGCTCTCACTCTCGGTCAGCCTGCGCACGGTCAACGCCGAACGTTGCGCGATCAGCGCGACGATGCCGGCAACGATGGGCTGACCCGCGAAGGGCGGTGAAAGCTGCAGTTCGCCTGCAGCACGGGGTAGGTTTTGCGCTATACGCAGCACACGCTTCCTAGTCTGGGCTTTTGACAGCCCGGCGGCCTGCGCGAACTGCTCCCAGTGTCGGGCCTGCACTTCAGTGAACTTGTACTTGCTGCCCAGCTTCATGGCCATCTTGGGCGTGAGGTGGGCGTACACCGCCGTGGAGAGCAGGTCATACAGCGGCGCCAGGGTGGGCGTTGCCCCGGCGTAGAGCAGCGAGAAGTTCTTGGCGTGCGCGTCATGGTTGCCGATCAGCGCGTTGAAGACCACGGCATCCAGCAGTCTCAGCACCTGCGGCGCGCTGGGCCGGGTGGCCTTGCGCAGCAGGTCGAAGCAGGCTTTCAGATCGGGGCCGCCCTCGTTCTGATACTTCATCTCGGGCACAACGCCCAGCGCTTGGCAGAAGTCTTCCTGGTGAAGGCGCGTCGGTGTCCCGTCATCGCCCGTGCGGCGGTCGTAACGGGTCACCAGCAGAACTTGGCGCTCACCCACCTTGAAGATCTGCGCCTGTGCTGCAGGCAGGCCCATGGCTTGTGCCAGGGCGAGGCAAAAGCCTTCATTGAGCACGCTGTCCTCCAAGGCCGCGATGGCTGGCTTGAGGATGTGCGTACTCGGCTCGTTGCCCTTTGGCAGGCCGATGCGCCGCCCATCGAAAACCACCGGCAGCTTGTCTTGGGTGCCGGCCAGCGACAAGCGAATGCGATCGCGCCCGGCTAGCATGGGGCGTCGACGCAACTCGTCAAGCAAGGAGGCCAGCTGGGCCTTGTCCAGCCATTCCACGCCCGCTGGCTCGCCGTTGGTCAACGGCTGGCCGGCCGGCACAAAGGTGACGGCACCCGCACATTCACCGCCAATGGCGTTGAGCAAGGCAAAGTCGTTCTGGCTGGAGACTTGGCACTGTTGCGCGATCAGTCGTCGCAAGTTGCCCTCTGGCAGCAGACCTGCAAAGAAGGCGCGGCAGAGGTGATCGTCGAACGGCTCCGCCCTGAGCGGAAGGGATTGCGACAACCCGGTGGCGCTGGGCTTGGCCAGCCATTCAAGCGCGTACTGAAAACTCAGCCGCCCATCCGCCAGCGACAACGTGCCAACTGGTTGGTCAAACAACCAGACGGCGATCTCATGGGCCATCGCGATCCTCGGCGGCCTTATCAGGCACGGCATCCAAGCCGGTCAGTACCAACGAGCCGCCAAGTGCATCAATCACCCGCAGGACCTGCTCCATCCGCACCGTGGGCTTGCCGCCTTCCAAATCGACAATGAAGCGCACGCCCACACCCGCAGCCAGCGCAAGGTCTGGCTGGGTCAAGCCCAGGCGCTTTCGGGCTGCGCGCAGGGCGGTGCCCAGAGCTTGGGCGGAAGTGATGGCGGCCACGGACTTACGGTCATTAGTTCCTGTACGGGAAATTATGAACGTATCCTCAGATTTGAATCGGAAAATTTACTGATCGGTAATTTCGCTATTGAAGGCGGTTTTGGATGGATTTTTGTTTACTGATCGGGAACCCTTTGCAGGTTGGGCTGCGGTGTGTGCTATGAGACCAGATCAAGAGGCGAACGTCTGGTGCTCGGGGTCTCGGCAGGCGAGCCGCGGTCAAGAGGTAACCAGCTATTCCCCTCGGGGAACGGCCCAAAAGAAAGGGCCCAGAGAGGTCTCTGAGCCCTTGGTACTGGTGGAGCCGGCGGGAATCGAACCCGCGTCCG
>CAYSOD010000737.1:0-1979 GCA_964432385.1 uncultured Rubrivivax sp. | reverse complement strand
GCACGCGCGGGCCGGCCAGCGCGCCTTCCTTGGTGACATGGCCCACCAGCACCATGGCGCAGCCGCTGGTCTTGGCCACGCGCGTCAACTGCGCCGCGCACTCGCGCACCTGCGCCACCGAGCCGGGAGCGGAACTGAGCTGGTCGGAGTACAGCGTCTGGATCGAGTCGATGACGCAGAACGCTGGCGCCTCGGTCTCCAGCGTGGCCAGGATCCGCTCCAGCTGGATCTCCGCCAGCACGCGCACCTTGGTACCCGCGAGCCCCAGCCGGCGCGAACGAAGGGCCACCTGGGCGCCACTCTCTTCACCCGTGACATACAGCACCGGCACCCGCGCTGACAGCGCGTCCAGCGCCTGCAACAGCAAGGTGCTCTTGCCGATGCCCGGATCACCCCCGATGAGCACCACCCCGCCGGCCACGATGCCGCCGCCCAGCACCCGGTCCAGCTCCTCCTGGCCCGTGGGCGTGCGATCGACATCCGCCGCCTCGATCTCGCTGAGCGTGGCCACCGGCTGGCTGCGCGCCAGAGCCTGGAAACGGTTCTTGCCCGCGCCAGCCGCGGACTCGGCCACCGACTCCTCCAGCGTGTTCCAGGCCTTGCAATGCGGGCACTGGCCCAGCCACTTGGGGCTGGTGCCGCCGCATTCGCGGCAGGTGTAGAGCGTCTTGGATTCGCGGGCCATAGGGTGATTGTGAAGGGACGCCAGCTAGCCACCGCTGCCACCTCAGCCACCGTGCCAGCCCAGGCGCAGGGCCCTTGGAGGGGGGCGAGAAGCGCAGCCGCGGGGCCGGCGCGCGCAGCGCGCGTCGTGAACATGCTCGCCGCCGCTGTCCGAGCGCAGCGAACCGCAGGTGAGCGCAGCGAGTTCGGCGGCTCGGCCCAGTGGCGAGCATCGCAGTGGAGTCGGCCTTCAGGGCCGGCCGGCCGATCGGGCCCGGTGCCTGGGCTGGCGCGACGGCGAAGCGAGCGCCGAGGCGCTCGGCGATCAGGGATCAACAGGAGGAGCGATGAAGCGGAGTCCGGTGAGGCGCGGCGGCGAACGCCCGCAACCCTCAGCCCTCCACCACCCTACCCCGCAAGGCCTTCACCACGCCTCGTCGCGCTTTGCCCTCGACGCGCCGCTGCACCGAAGCGCGCGTGGGGCGCGTGGGTTTGCGCGGGATCGGTGGGTGGGCCGCCTGGTCCACCAGCGCCTGCAGCCGGGCGAGCGCCGCCTCGCGGTTCATGGCCAGACTACGGTGCTCCTGGGCCTTGATCACCACCACCCCCTCGGCGGTCAACCGGTGGTCCTGCACCGCGAGCAGGCGCTCCTTTACCTCGGCAGGCAAGGAAGAGGCCCGCACATCAAAGCGCAGATGCGCAGCGCTGGAAACCTTGTTGACGTTCTGCCCGCCCGCACCCTGCGAACGGACGGCCGCGAACTCCACCTCCGCCGGGTCCACGCGGGGGTGGCGTGCCAAGGTCATCACACCTCCGCCACCCGCACAGGCACGCGTTGCGCCAGCGCGCACATCAGCTCGTAGCCGATGGTGCCGGCAGCCTGCGCCACCTCGTCGATGGGCAGGCGGCTGCGGCTCGGGCCCGCGCCCCACAGTGTGACCTCGCTGCCGTGGCCCGCGCCCGGCACGGCGGTCAGGTCCACCGCCAGCATGTCCATGGACACACGGCCCACGGTGGTGCAACGCACACCGTCCACCAGCACGGGCGTGCCGGTGCCGGCATGGCGCGGGTAGCCGTCGGCGTACCCGCAGGCGGCGATGCCGATGCGCATCTCGCGCTCGGCGCGGTAAGTGCTGCCGTAGCCCACAGTGTCGCCAGGGCGCAAGGACTGCACACCGATCAGGCGCGTGCGCAGCGTCATGGCCGGGCGCAAGCCCCATTCGTCGATGCTGCGCTCAGGGAAGTCTGGCGCCGATCCGTACGACAGGATGCCCGCGCGCACCCAATCGTTGCGCAGCGGGGGTTGCGCCTGCTGA
>CAYSOD010000736.1:0-1985 GCA_964432385.1 uncultured Rubrivivax sp. | reverse complement strand
CAATGCCAGGCAGGCCTCGTCCATCACGTCCGCGCCGCGCTCGGTGGGGTCGAAGTAGTGGAGATGAGGGCAAGCCGGCGCGAAGTTGTCCGCGCGGCGTGGGCTGGTCCAGGGCGGAACAGGCGCAGGCGGCTTGAACCTCAGCGACCCCACCGGGGGTGCCGCAAACGGTATGCCCAGAAAGGTCTGTACCGCGTCTCCCCGGCGCCCCAGGATGGGGCCGCTCAGGGTCTCGACCCGGATCCATCCGGTCGACACGTTGTCGTTGTCATGCGCCACCAGGCCACCTCAATGTGTGGATGTCATCGCTGCGCGCCGAACCGCCAGCGGTTGGGCTGTGCTGGCGAACTGTCGCAGCGCGGTCGGCGGTGCTCAGTGCCTGCGGAACCACCGGTCGACCTGTTCGACCAGGTCCAGCCAGTGGCTCGGGTGCCACTCCAGGCTGTGGTTGTTGTCGGGGTAGCGCACCAGCGCCGCCGGCACGCCGCACAGCTTGAGCGCCGTGAAGTACATCTCTGACTGCGCGATGGGCGTGCGCCAGTCACACTCGCCGCACAGCAGCAGCGTGGGCGTACGCACCTGGTGCACCAACGCCAGTGGTGAGCGGCGTCGGTAGTGCTCCGCCATGCCAGCCTCCCAGGGCGGCGCCGGGAGCCAGTAGTAGCCGTAGTAGTCGGGCCGGTCCTGGGTGAGTACAGTGCTGGACCAGTCCATGACCCCGTAGATCGCAGCGGCCGACACAAACCGCGCGCTGTGGCTGATCAGCCAGGCCGTCATCAGGCCGCCGCCAGACTCCCCCGCCACGTGGACGCGCTGCGGGTCGATGCCGCCGCGGGCCACCACGGCATCGACCATGTCGACCAACTGCAAGTCGTTCAGGCCCGGAAAGTCGTGCTGCAACTCGTCGATGAACGCCTCGCCATAGCCCAGCGATCCACGTGGGTTGACCATCAGCACGGCGTAGCCGCGGGCGGCCCAGATCTGCGGCAGGATGGCCAGGTGCGGGCACCAGGCCAGGTATGGGCCGCCGTGCAGCCACAGGATCAACGGCACGGGTCGGTCTGCCAGCGCCCCCGCTGGACGCGTCAGCCAGGCTTGCCACGCGGGCGCTGAGTTGCCCGGCCCGCGGGTCGGCAGCCACAGGGTCTCGATGGGCGCCACCTCGCGGTGATCGATCCAGGCCGACTCGTCAGTCAACACCTCGCCGGGCTGCCCATCAGGCAGCAGCAGCGCCACTTCGTCCGTGTGCGAGACGCTGCCACGCAGGTAGGCGACCGTGCCGTCGCGCGAGACAGACAGGCCCTTCTGGTACAGCGCGTAACCCGTGGCGGCCGAGCCGCCGACATCCCGCGCCAGCGTCGTCCACCGGCCGTCCAGGCCCAGGTGCACCAGGCAGCCGTCGCCTGCCTGCGGCATCAACAGCAACAGCCCCGTGCTGTCGGGCAGCCACTTCAGTTGCTGGTGCACCTCCATGCCTTCGGGATGCGGCAGTGCACGCACAGGCCCGCCTGCACGAGGCATCACATGCACCACGTTCGTGTGGAAGGACTTGCGCTCGTTGCCAAAGCCGACGAACGCAATCCATTGGCCGTCAGGCGACACCGTCGCCTGACACGCCGGCCCGCCGAAGTGCGTGAGTTGCCGCACCGACCCATCGGACAGGTCGAACTCACAGACGTCGGACTGCAGCACCGACAGCGGGTCGTGAGGACCCTCCTGGGCGGCGCTGCGCGGCATCGACATGATGAGATGACGGCCATCGGCAGCCCATGAAATGGGCCCGGCCAGCGCCAGCTTGGTGATCCAGGTGCGCGGGCTGCCGTGGTCGTACGGCCCTGCAGTCAACTGGCGCAGCGCGCCGCTGGCGATGTCCAGCACGAAGATGTGGTGCTGCCCTGCCGGCAGTTCTCCGGGCAAGCCCTCTGCCCGGCGGACGAGCTGCTCGGTGTAGACCCCCGGTGCTGCCCACTGCGGTTTGCGCCGCC
>CAYSOD010000735.1:0-1985 GCA_964432385.1 uncultured Rubrivivax sp. | reverse complement strand
AGCGGCGCTTCTAGCATTCGAACCGGTATGAGTACCTTGCCGAAAGACACGGACGGCTTCGCCGGAAGCTACGCCGAAGCCCGTAGCGCCTGGCTGGGGGCCGTGGCGGCGCAAGGCGGCCAGGTGACGAGCCTGCAGCACCCCGACACCGGCCCACAGGGCGAACCCCTGTGGCTGGACGTGGCACGCTTTGGCGACCCGAAGGCCGCCAGTGCCTTCGTGGTGTCGTGTGGCACGCACGGCATCGAAGGCCACGCCGGGTCCGCCGTGCAGACGGCCTGGATGAACGCCAGTGGGCCCGGTGAGCTGCCAACCGGCACGGCGGTGGTGCTGGTGCACGCCATCAACCCCTGGGGCTTTGCCCATGGCCAGCGCGTGACCGAGAACAACGTCGATCTGAACCGAAATTTCATCGACTTCGCGTCGGTGCCGGCGCCTCATGCCGGTTATGCCGAGCTTCACCCGTACCTGATGCTGGATCGCTGGGACGAAGCCGACATCGCCCGCGCCTTTGCCGCCATGGATGCTTACCGCGAACGGGCGGGTGAGCAGGCCTTCTCGGACGCCTTCAACGGCGGCCAGTACCAAAGCCCGCAGGGCCTCTTCTATGGGGGGCGGCAACCCGAATGGTCCAACCGGGCGTTGGCGCGGTGCGTGCCGCAGGCTCTGGGTCCGGCACGCTGCTGCGTATGGGTGGACCTGCACACCGGCATCGGCCCGTATGGCTTGCCCTTTTTCTTCAACTTCGACGAACCCGGCTCGTGGGGCCGACAGCGCGCGCTTGAAGTCTGGGGTGAGGCAGCCTTCAGCGGCAAGGGGGCCACCCACAAGGCCTTCGCGACCTACCAGGGGCTGATGATCGACGCGCTGCCGACCATGGTGCCCGGCTGCGCGATCTCGCCCGTGGTCATCGAGTTCGGCACCCATGAACGACGGCGCATGCAGCGCGCGCACCTGGCGCTGGCGTGGATGCGGCGCCAACGCACGGCGAGCGAAGCCTTCGAACGGGCGGCCGCAGAGTACCGGGAGGCCTTCGTCCCATCGGACCCCCAGTGGCGCGCTTCCGTGTTGCGCGAAGGGGTGGCGCTGTGCCAGCGCGGGCGAGACGCCTTGGTGGCCGAAGTCCGATGACCGCGCACGCGCTTGCTCCCCACGATCAGTCCCTGTTTACGGGCATGAGCGCGCACCGCGTCGCCGTGGACGATGGCGTGGAAATCGACGCTTTGGTGGGCGGCGGCGGACCACCGCTGTTGCTGCTGCACGGCCACCCGCAAACACGCGCGATGTGGCACAAGGTGGCCCCTGCGCTGGCACTTCGGCACACGCTGGTGCTGGCTGACCTGCGCGGCTACGGCGACTCGTCCAAGCCAGCCGGCCTGCCCGACCATTCGAACTACGCCAAGCGCACCCTGGCACGTGACCAGGTGGCGTTGATGGAGGCCCTGGGCTTTGCGCACTTCGACGTGCTGGCGCACGACCGTGGCGCTCGAGTGGCCCACCGGCTGGCCGTGGACCACCCAGAGCGAGTTGGCCGCATGGTGCTGCTGGACGTGGCACCGACCTTGGCGATGTATGAACAGACCACGTGGGCCTTTGCCTCGGCTTATTGGCACTGGTTTTTGCTGATCCAGCCAGCGCCGCTGCCCGAGCGCCTGATCCAGGCCGACCCGGCCGCCTATGTGCGCGAGGTGATCGGCCGACGTAGCGCGGGCCTGGCGCCCTTCACGCCCGATGCGCTGGCAGCCTACGAGCGAGCGGCCGCCCTGCCCGGCACCGCGCACGGCATCTGCGAGGACTACCGTGCTGCGGCCGGGGTCGACCTGGACCACGACCGCGCCGACCGCGAGGCCGGCCGCCGTATGGCCACACCCACGCTCGTGCTGTGGGGGGCGCAGGGCGTGGTGCACACCTGCTTCGATCCATTGAAGGAGTGGCAGCGCGTGGCCAGCAACGTCCAGGGCGAGCCGCTGGCGTGTGGGCACTAC
>CAYSOD010000734.1:0-1994 GCA_964432385.1 uncultured Rubrivivax sp. | reverse complement strand
TCAGCGGGTGGACGTTGTAGCCGCCCACCATGGTGCCCAGCAGCTCGGTGGCCTTCTCGCGTGAGATCAGGGGCACGCTGATGTCGCCATGCGCCACGGCGGCCAGGAAGCTGGCCTTGACCTTGGCCGCGTCGTCCACGCCTGGGGGGACGCGGTGGGTCAGCAGGTCCAGCAGGAAGGCTTCCTCGCCGGCCGGCGGGCTCTTGATCAGCTCGATCAGCTCCGCGGTCTGCTGGGCGCTCAGGGGCAGCGCGGGAATGCCGAGCGCGGCGCGTTCGGCGGCGTGTTGACGGTAGGCAGCGAGCATGGTTCTCTCCTCGGTGTTTTCCTGTATTTTATGTCTTATATAAGACTTGCCAAGGTCCGCGTGCCAATGCCCTGTCAGGTGATGGGCTCGGCAAAAAAGGCCTGGCGTACCTGGGCCGGCAGCAGGGGGCCCCCGGCCACGGAGGTGCGGTGGGCCTGCTCCAGCACATGCCAGAAGTAGCGATAGCTGGCGCGGTCGTGCAAGGTGTCCAGGTGCCGGATGGGGGCCCAGTGAGCGGCCTGCGCGGCCATCAGGATGTCGATCGCACGGTCGATCTCGGCCACGGTGGGGGCGAAGGCTTCCACGATGGTGCGCACCTGGCTGGGGTGGATGCTCCACATCCGGGTGTAACCCAGCAGGTCTTTGGCAGTCTCCACCGCATCTTGCAGGGCGCGGTGGTCCTTGAATTCGGTCACCACGCAGTGCGAGGGGGTCTTGCCGTGGGCGTGACAGGCGGCGGCGATCTCCAGCTTGGCGCGCACCACCAGCGGGTGGTCGAACTGGCCTGTGGCGCTCATGGCTGACAGGGGGATGGCCCCGCGGTGCGCGCTGACGAAATCCATCAGGCCGAAGGACAGCGACTCGATGCGAGCATGGGCCGCCAAAGCGTCCACTGCACGCAGGGCACCGTGCGTCTCCACCAGGGCGTGCAGTGGAATGGTGCGTTTCAGCCCGTGCCGGGCGCAGGCGCCGTCGATGGACGTCGCTGCGCGGTCGACGTCGGCTACCCCGCGCGGCTTGGGGATCATCAGGTAGGGCAGTCGCTCGCCCACCTGCCGCACCAGAAGGTCCACCACGTCCTCGAACCGGGGGTGGTCCACAGGCTGCAGCCGCGCTGCCACGCGGTTGAAGCGGTTGGCTGAGGAGCCCACCAGCTCGGCGATCAGATGGGCATGTTCGATCTCGCCACCCACGGGCGCACCGTCTTCACCGTCCAGGGTGATGTCGAACACCGGCCCGAGTTCGGCCTGAAGCTCCAGGCTCTTGCGCATGCGCGCCTCCACCCCCGCGTAGTGGTCGCACACGGGCAGCGGCGCGCGCGAGGGCTCTTCGGGGTCGAACAGCGCTTCCCGAGGGTGCAGCAGGCGGGGCGGGTGAGACGTCATCGTGGGTGGGTGCTGGTTTTCACGGATTGTCGGTGTTCGAGCGGACTGAAACCATGCCAACAGCCTTTCGATGGCGTGACGATGAGGAAACCCCATGCCGCGATCCCTTGCACTGAAGCACCACCGCGCTTGCGGTGCGGCCTGAGCGGCTGGCGGTATCTCCGGTCATGCGCTTGCACGATACCTGGCTTGGCGCGCTGTTGATTGCGCTCGCGGCGGCGTTCTTCGCCTACACCTTCACCTTCCCCGCCATGCCAGGGCAGAAGTACGGCCCGGCCCTGTTTCCACGTCTGATCGCCCTGGGCATCATGGCCTGCGGCTTGGTCATCGCTGTGCGGGGCTGGCGTTCTGGCGAGCCCTGGTTGAGTTTCAGCCCGGCCTTGCGTCAACTTCAAGGTTGGCTCGGCCTGCTCGCGATGCCGCTGGCCGTGGTCTTCTACCTGGCCGTGGCAGAAAAGCTGGGCTTCCTGCCCACCGCCGCCATCGTGGTGGGGGCCTTGTGCTTCTGGATGGGGGTGCGCTGGTGGGCGGCGTTGCTCACGGGCGTGCTGGCGGCGGCGATGGTCCAGTGGTTCTTTGGC
>CAYSOD010000733.1:0-1994 GCA_964432385.1 uncultured Rubrivivax sp. | reverse complement strand
GCGAAGACACGGTCCAGCGCGATGGCCTGGCGGCCGATGTTGACGGTGCGGCGGATCAACCAGAAGAACCCGACGATGACCGCCATCACGCCGACGAGGCCCAGTTCCTCGCCAATGACCGCCAGCAGGAAGTCGGTATGCGCCTCCGGGAGGTAATGGAGTTTCTCCACTGACGAGCCCAGCCCCTGCCCGAACAGGCCTCCTCGGCCGAAGGCGATTAGGGAATGCGTCAGCTGGTAGGCCTTGCCCTGGGCATTGGCCGGGTCCCAAGGGTCCAGGTAGGCCAGGATGCGCCCGCGACGGAGTTCGTCAAACGCGATGATCATGGCCAGGGCCGCGATGGCCATGCCGGCGATGAGGAAGAACATGCGGGCATTGACGCCGCCCAGGAACAACACGCCCATAGAGATGGTGGCGATCACGATGAAGGCGCCCATGTCAGGCTGGCGCAGCAGCAACAGGCCCACCACCAGCACGGCCAGCGCCATGGGCCAGACGGCGCGGACGAAGTTCTCGCGGGCGTCCATCTTGCGCACCATGTAGCTGGCCGCGTACATCGCCATGGCCAGCTTGGCGTACTCCGAGGGCTGGAAGTTCATGACGCCCAGCGGGATCCAGCGCCGCGAGAAGTTCACCACCTTGCCAATGCCCGGGATCAGCACCAGCACCAGCAGCACCAGCGCCAGCACGAAGAGGTGGCCCGCGTACTTCTCCCACCAGGCCAGGGGAATCTGCAGCACCAGCAGCGCCAGCACCGTGGCAATGGCGATGGACAACAGGTGCCGCGTCAGGAAATGCGTGGCCGCGTAGCGCGCGAACTTGGGGTTGTCGGGCAAAGCCACCGAGGCCGAATAGACCATGACGATGCCCAGCGCCAAGAGAGCGAGCGCGACCGCGACGAAGGCCTGGTCAAATCCCGTGACGCGGGTGACACCGGGCGAACGCAACTCGAAACGGTCGCGCACGGGCAAGGACTTGGACGGGCCCTCCGCGGCTGCGGCGTGGCGAGGCCTTGGCAGCCTTGAGACCCAGGTGTGCAAGCGGCCTGCCAGGGTCATGCCAGCACCTCGCCCTGCTGCGCGGCCCAATCGTGCACTGCCTGCACGAAGACCTCGGCGCGGTGGCTGTAGTTCCTGAACATGTCCCAGCTGGCGCAGGCCGGGCTCAGCAGCACGGCGTCTCCCGGCATGGCTTGGCCGAAGCACCAGGCCACTGCCGCCTCGAGGCTCGTCTGCGTTTGGCGAGGCACGGCAGCAGCCGCAGGGTCTGCCACCAGCGCGGCCTCGATGGCTGGCGCATCGCGGCCGATCAGCGCCACCGCCCGGGCGTGGTGGGCCACGGCAGAGACCAACGGCGTGAAGTCCTGGCCCTTGCCGTCCCCGCCCAGGATCACCACCACCTTGGACGGCTCGCGGTCAGCGCCCAGGCCCGTGAGTGCCGCCACCGTGGCGCCCACGTTGGTGCCCTTGCTGTCGTCGAAGGCTTCCACCTCGCCCACGCGGCCCACAAGCTCCACCCGGTGCGGTTCACCGCGGTACTCGCGCAGACCATGCAGCATGGGTGCCAGCGGGCAGCCGATGGCCGTGGCCAGGGCCAGGGCGGCGAGCGCGTTGCTCGCGTTGTGGCGCCCACGCAAGCGCAAGGCATCGGCCGGCATCAGGCGCTGCAGGTGCAGCTCCTCGGGTTCGGCGTCGGCGCCACGCTTTCGCCGTAGGCCGGTCTCGTCACTCGGCAAAGCGCGCACCAGCCAGGCCATGCCGTTCTCGGTGACCAGGCCGAAGTCGCCTGGCTGCTGCGGGGCCCGCAAGCTGAAACGCAGCACCTGCCGCGGCTCAGCCCGCACCTGACCCTTGGGCAGTTTGCCGGTCACTGGGGCGGGCTCCATCGCCGCCACGATCGGGTCATCCACATTGACCACCATCAGTGCCTGCTGCCCGTAGATGCGCGCCTTGGCCGCCGCGTAGGCGGCCATGGTGCCGTGCCAGTCCAGATGG
>CAYSOD010000732.1:0-1995 GCA_964432385.1 uncultured Rubrivivax sp. | reverse complement strand
CACTTCCATCCACCAGCCGAGTGGGGGTGGGGCGCCGTCCTCGGTGATCACGTAGGGCTCGGAGTAGAAGGTGCTGCTGCTCGAGCCGGGGAGTAGTCGGCGTTCCGTGGCGTAGCGGTGCAGGTAGAAGTTCAGCCGCTCGATCGCCATGAAGGTGCGAGGGCCGGGGCTGGAGAGCTTGCCGTGGCGCAGGCCCGAGATCTGGCTGGAGTGGAGCCAGCCCTTGCCGCCGGGGAGCTCCAGGCAACCGGCGGCCAGCTGGACCATGACGGGGTGGGACCAGGCGTTGGTGTCCATCCATTTGGTGAACAGGCAGGAGAACACCCGGACCCCGCTCTCGAACTGGTCTCGAAGCGTGGCGGTCGGGTCGACGTCGGATGCTGACCTGATAGGGGCTGAGTTCGGCACAGGGCGACCTATTCGGGGGCTAGTGGACGTCCCCTAAACCTAAAACGGATGGCAGCGTTTTAGCTACTACTTAAAGGAAGGGCCAACACTTGCGGAGCTTGTCCAGATCTGGTGTTGCCGTTACCTTGACCTGGGCCGGTTGGCCGCGTGCATGAAAAAAGGGGCAGGTCTGCCCCTTCATGCACCTATAACGCTGCTGAATTTACATGGTTGCTTCACAGTCCGCAAGCCTTCCGCCTGACGACCTCAGCGGAAAGGCGATCGATCTGCTGCGTCAAGGCGTGTTCCCCGGCTGGTGGCGGTACGTGCCGGTGGCCGGCAAGGAGACCTACGTCGAGAAGTGGTCCTCCGCGCCGCTCACCGCCGAGATGTGCGTCGAGGCGTACAAGGCGCGCCAGTCCTACCGCGGCGTTGGCGTGGTCACCGGCAAGCACTCGATGGGGCTCATCGCCCTCGACATCGATGGCCCTGACGCCGATGAGCGCTACAAGGCCGAAGCCGGCGACGAGTACGAGGCGTACGGCGAGGAGAAGACGATGTCCTGGACGTCCGGGCGGCCGGGCCGGCGACAGATCGTCTACCAGCTGCCGGAGCAGATCATCGATGAGCTCGAAGAGATCAGCACGGTCATCCTCCGCAAGGACGGCTCCTGGTACAAGGGCAACTCCGACGTTGAGCGCCAGGGTTCCAAGCAGGAGCAGGGCGTAGCCAAGGAAGGCGAGGCCGCTTACGAGGAGGTCGTTCTCCGGTTCAACGCCTGTCAGTCGGTGCTGCCGGGCTCGCCGCATCCGGATACCGGTGGGCGCTACCGCTTCCTCAACTACAACGGCGGGCGGGTAGCCAAGGCGCCGGGGTGGATACTCAGCGTGCTGCTTGCATTCCGCAAGCCGGTGCCGTGGCTGTCTGATGCCGCGCAGAAGGAGTTGGATGCCGAGCTCGGGGGGCAGACCGTCATTCCGCCGCGGCAAATCCGTGGCTGGTTCTTCAAGGAGGAGGTGCAGGCCAAGCTGCGTCCTCGGCTGCATGAGCTGGTGTTCCAGCACCCGGTCTTCGACAAGTACGGCTGGAAGCAGCGCGGTGGCGACAACCCGCAGATGATGTCGGGCTGCCCCTGGCATGGGGGCAAGAGCGGCACCAGCTTTCAGTTCTCCACGCACAGCGGTTGCTGGCACTGCAAGGCGTGTGGCGTCGGCGGTGACCTGCTCGATTTCGTGCACAAGATCAAGGTCGACGACCTCTTCGCCGGGAAGCCGACAGGGGCCGACCTCGAGAAGTACGTCGCCGGTTTCGCGGCGCACATCGGCTTCAACTACCCCGAGGACGCCAGGGCGCAGGTCACCAAGGAGGTGCCGCGGGTCGTCATGAACGCCAGGGACTTCCACGAGGCCCTGATCAAGATCCACGACGAGGAGATGAACCCCGCGCTGCGGGTGGCCCGGATGGCCGAGCTCGCGGCAGAAACAGGGCGGCGCCTGACCGGGTCGCAGTGCCTGGCGGCGATGGAGGAGTACCGGTACTACGAGGACTCGCGACGGCAGAACGAGAAGCGCCACTGGTGGCAGGACGTGGAGCGCATGCAGTTCCTCG
>CAYSOD010000731.1:0-1995 GCA_964432385.1 uncultured Rubrivivax sp. | reverse complement strand
GGAAGGTCTGCAAAACCCCGGGCTGATCCGGCTGGTGTGAT
This sequence comes from uncultured Rubrivivax sp., assembly GCA_964432385.1. GTDB lineage: Bacteria > Pseudomonadota > Gammaproteobacteria > Burkholderiales > Burkholderiaceae_C > Rubrivivax. Next base: position 1,954 of record CAYSOD010000731.1, on the reverse strand, counting down.
CCTCCGGGCGGGGTGACGATCACGGCCATGAAGCAGCTCGGACTTGGCCTGAACCTGTCGACCAAGAGGACGCGCAAGCGCGAGTTCCTCGACGAGATGGAGCGCGTGGTGCCGTGGGCGGCATTGGTGCAGGTGGTGGAGCCGTACTACCCCAAGGCGAAGACGGGCCGCCCGCCGTTTGGCATCGAGACGATGCTGCGCATCCACTACCTGCAGCAGTGGTTCGCGCTGTCGGATCCGGCGATGGAAGAAGCGCTTCACGACATGCCGGTGTTCCGCGAGTTCGCCAAGCTGGGTGACGGTGTGGCGCGGCTGCCCGACGAGACCACGATCCTGCGCTTCCGTCACCTGCTGGAGAAGCACGACCTGGCCACCGACATGCTGCGTGTGGTCAATGACATCCTGCAGGCCAAGGGCCTGATGATGAACAAGGGCACCGTTGTGGATGCCACGCTGATCGCCGCGCCCAGCTCGACCAAGAACGCCGAGGGCGAGCGGGATCCTGAGATGAAGCAGGCCAAGAAGGGCAACCAGTGGTACTTCGGCATGAAGGCCCACATCGGCGTGGATGCTGACTCCGGCCTGGTGCACAGCGTGGTGGGCACGGCCGCCAGCGTCAACGATGTGACGCAGGCCGGCTCGCTGCTGCACGGCCAGGAAGAAGCCGCCTTCGGTGACGCCGGCTACCAGGGCGTGCACAAGCGGCCCGAGGCCCAGGGTCCGGCCTGGCACGTCGCGATGCGGCCGGGGCTGCGACGCAAGCTCAATCCGTTCATCGAACCGGAGTTCATCGCCGAGCAGATCGAGCGCGCCAAGGCCAGCGTGAGGGCCAAGGTTGAGCACCCGTTCCGCGTGCTCAAGCGGCAGTTCGGCTACACCAAGGTGCGCTACCGCGGGCTGGCGAAGAACACCGCGCAGATCGTCACGCTGTTCGCGCTGGGCAACCTGTGGATGGCGCGACGGCAATTGATGGGAGCCGCGGGATGAGTGCGCTCGCGGCGGCCGCTTTGGCACTGCAGCGCGCGCCGAGCGCGTCGCACGGGCTTCGAAGCTGCGCTGATGGTACGCATGACGGGCTTCCCGGCGTCACCGCGGCATCAGTTCACCTCAACCAGCACTTCGCAGCGCGTTGTGCAGACCTTCCTTAGGCTTCACAATCAACGCCCTGCCGCGCTCATGCTCTACGAATACAGCGTCGTCAACAGAGCCGTGACACTGCACGCGCTGAAAAGCGGAGCAGGACCTTCTGAGTTCGCTGTCGGCGTTGTTCCAGGACTGTCCGAGACGGCGGACGACTGGCGAGAGCTACTCGAGTACCTCGCTCCACTCCATACAGCAGCGATTACGCTCCGCGGGCGCGGACGAAGCTCAGCTCCTGCAGCCGGGTACTCGCTGGCGCACCACACCTCAGATGTGGCAGCCTTCGTGGAGCAGATTCAAGCCGAATCAGTCTTACTCGTTGCCTTCTCTCGCAGCGTGGGTTACGCACTTGAGTACGCGACCTTGCAGTCCAACAAGCTGGCCGGCCTCGTATTGCTCGACTACGCACCCAAACACACCGAACTGCCTACAACATGGGCCGAGCGTTTCGCCGAGTCATCCTGGCGCTCTCGCAAAGCCTCATCAATCGTGTCCGTCCCCGTGCTCCAAGCTATTGCCAAGGAGGCTGACGCCAAGGACTTCACCCCGCATCTATCGTCGCTTCTGCTTCCAACTCTAGTCGTGCGCGGCGGGATGCCTGGGGCAGCACTGTCAGCCAGTGGCGCGGCCGAGTACACCAATCGCTTGCCGCACTGCAGGGTCGCCGTTCTCGACAGGTCGTCGCACGCGCTTTGGGAGCCAAACGCGAGCGATCTTTATCGAGAAATCGCAACCTTCGCGCGTGGGGTTGCGAGTGAAGCCTAACCCCTCGCTCAAGCTGACCCGCTACGGCAGGCGCTGTAAGCCTGGTCCG
>CAYSOD010000730.1:0-2002 GCA_964432385.1 uncultured Rubrivivax sp. | reverse complement strand
CGCATTCGCGGGGTGTTCTGGAGGCAGCGAGGGCACGCTGGGCATCATCACTGCGGCCACGCTGAAGCTTTATCCACAGCCGGCTGCTTCGCTCACGGCCATGGCGGCCTGCCCGTCGATGGAGGCGACCGTGCAGCTCCTCGGCCTGGCACGCCAGCGGCTCGATGCAGGGCTGACCGGCTTCGAGGTCATGAACCGCTTCTCGCTGGACCTGGTGGCCAAGCACTTCCCTGCCCTGCCCCGCCCACTGCCGCAGGCCGAGTGGACGGTGCTGCTGGAACTGTCGGACGCCGAGGGCGAAGCGCCGGCACGCGAGCGTTTGGAGTCCTTGCTGAGCGCGGCTCTGGACAGCGGCTGCGTGGCCGACGCCGTGGTGGCCGAGAGCCTCGCGCAGTCCCGGGCACTGTGGCATGTGCGCGAGTCCATTCCCCTGGCCCAGGCCGAGGAAGGCCTCAACATCAAGCACGACATCAGCGTGCCGGTGTCGGCCATTCCGCGCTTCGTGCAGCAGACCGACGCCGCCCTGCAAGCCCACAGGCCCGGCATCCGGCTGGTGAACTTCGGCCACCTGGGCGACGGGAACCTGCACTACAACGTGCAGGCGCCGCCAGGTGCCGATGCCCGGGCCTTTCTGCAAGACGAGGAACCGCGAGTCAACGAGATCGTGTACGACGCCGTCCAGGCCTTTGGTGGCTCCATCTCGGCCGAGCACGGCGTGGGCGAACTCAAGCGGGAGGAGTTGCAGCTGCGCAAGTCAGCGGTGGCGCTGACCATGATGCGCCAGATCAAGGCAGCGCTGGATCCGCAGGGCCTGATGAACCCCGGGCGCGTGCTCTGATAGCCGCCTACTGAACGGGGCCCTTGAGGGCGGGCGGCAGCGGCAGCGAGAGCACCTCGATGCCCTCTTCATGCAGGGCATGGCGCTCCTCGGGTGACGCCACGCCGCGTATGCCACGCGCGTCGGTCTCGCCGTAGTGGATGCGGCGGGCCTCTTCGGCGAACCGTTCGCCGACATCGTCGGTGTTCTCGATGGCGTGGCGTACCACCTGCATCCACAGCGCCTGCAGGTCGGCGGCGGCCGGCTCTGCCTTGGCGGGTACGAGGGCAGGCTCACGAGCTCCCGAGAGGTTCAAGCGCGGCGCGCTGGGCAGGCGGGTGACCACGCGGTCGGCGCACAGGGGGCACTCCACCAGGCCGCGGCCGTTCTGATCCAGAAAGTCATCCTCGGAGCCAAACCAGCCCTCAAAGCCGTGACCGTTGGCACACCGCAGATCCAGAACTCTCATGCACGGATTATCGGGCGATCACGATGACCCAGCGTCCGTCCAGGACAGCGGCCACTCGCCACGTCGCCATTGGCGCAGCCATTGCAGGCCCACCAAGGTCTTCACGTCGGTGAGTTCGCCCTCGCGCGCCATGCCGTCAAGCACGTCTTCCGTCAGCGCCACCACTTCCAGGAACTCTCCCACATCCAGGGCCTGCGGACCCGGTTGCAGCCCGCGGGCAAACCAGATCTCGATGCCCTCGGTGGAGTAGGCCGCGGCGTTGTGGATCCTGCAGGCCCGGGCCCACTGGCGGGCTGTGTAGCCCGTTTCCTCGCGCAGTTCACGCCGGGCGCAGTCCCACACCGGCTCACCGGGGTCGATCTTGCCGGCCGGAAACTCCAGCAGCACCCGGCCCAGGGGGTAGCGGTACTGACGGACCATCACCACGCGGCCGTCATCGAGCACGGGCACCACCGCCACGGCGCCGGGGTGAACGATGTACTCGCGGGTGGCCGAGTGGCCGTCGGGCAGGCTGACGGTGTCTCGGCGCACGTGCAGAAAGCCGCCCTCCAGCAGGGTCTGCCCGTGCTGCAGGGTCTCCACCAGGCTCGCATCCTTCTCGTGCATGGGCAGGCAGATCAGGTCAATGCAGCCCAAGGCTGCGATCGCAATGAGGGGCGTGTAGCGGCTTGGCCCAACCGATCAGGTGGCCAGCGCCTTGACGATGGCGTCGCGGC
>CAYSOD010000729.1:0-2019 GCA_964432385.1 uncultured Rubrivivax sp. | reverse complement strand
TGATAGATGGCCATCAAGGGCCCGAGGCCCATGGAGACGGTGGGGAACTGCCAGAACTCGGGCATCAGCTTGGGGTGGGGGTAGCTCGACAGGCCCTTGCCCCCCACTTCCTGGCGGAAGTTGGTCAACTGCTCCTCGCTCAGGCGACCTTCCAGAAAGGCGCGGGCGTAGATGCCGGGGGCGCTGTGGCCCTGGATGTACAGCAGGTCGCCACCACGGTCCTTGTTCTCGGCATGCCAGAAGTGGTGGAAGCCCGTCGCGAACATGTGGGCCACCGAGGCAAACGAGCTGATGTGACCGCCCAGGTCGCCGCCATCGGCCGGGTCCAGGCGGTTGGCTTTGACCACCAGGGCCATGGCGTTCCAGCGCATGTAAGCCCGCAGGCGGCCTTCCAGCTCCAGATTGCCAGGGCTGCGCTCCTCGTGGTCAGCCTCGATGGTGTTGACATAGCCGGTGTTGGCCGAAAACGGCATGTCCACGCTGTGCTGCCGCGCCTCCTCCAGCAACTGCTCCAGCAGGTAGTGGGCGCGGTCCGGTCCTTCAGCCTCGATGACAGCGGTCAGGGCGTCCAGCCACTCGCGGGTTTCCTGGGCGTCGATGTCGTAGGGGGTGCTGCCGGGGCCTGTTGTAGGGATCGCAGACATGGAACCGTCTCCTCTTGTGAACTCCTATGGAAGAAGTGTCTCACAGACGACTCCATTTTCAAATAGTGACTATTGATTTCACATTATGAATTCTGGTAGCTTGATCCTGTCCTTCGCGCCCCAGGCCCTGAGCGTGCCCGGATAATCCGCGCATGCAATTGCGCACCGCCGTGCAGCCCCCCGGGCCGCTGTGGTTACACAGGCTGGGCCGGCTGGCGGCCCGCTGGTGGCGCCGGCTGCCGCCCTCGCGGCAGGACCGGCTGGCCACGATCGGGCCCCTGGTGTCGGTGCTGCTGTTTCTGGCCGCGATCACCAGCGCGTTCTGGTACCTGCGCCAGGAGGAGATCAGCCGCGAACTGGAATCGGTGGTTCGCGACACGGAGATCACCCAGCAACAGGTGGGTCTGCGCCTGATCGAGAACCAGGAGCAACTCGTGCGCCTCGCGCGGGAACTGGTGTCACGAGAGATCAGCAACCAGGAGTTCAGTCAGCAGGCGCAGACGCTGACGGGCGACCGGCCGGAAATCACCCACATCACCTGGCTGAGCGCCCGCAGAGGTGTGCGCGCCAGCCTGAGGGGGCCCGCCCAGCAAGCTGACGCCAGCGCGGCCGGGCAATGGCCGGGACTCACGCTGCCGGCGGAGGGCAGCCGGGGGGCCAGCGAACTCGCGTTCACCACGGCAAGGGACCGCCGCCAGCCCAGCTACTCCGAGCCCTTCGCGGACCCCACCGGCCGGCCGGTCTTCCAGTTGCACGTGCCGCTGATCGACAGAGGCGCCTTTGCGGGCACGCTGGTGGCCGAGTATTCGGTGGAATCTCTGGTCTGGCGCCTGGTACCTGCCGACGTGGCGCTGCGCCACCGGATCACGGCGCTGGGCCCAGGCCTGGTGGAACTGGCCAGCACCAACACGCCCATGCCGGGGCGTGCACGCGAGCCGGGCGCGCTGGTGCACGAACTGCCTTTGACCCCCACCCTCAACGGCATGGTGCTGCGCGGCGAAGGCTGGCGAACCTCAATCGGCCTGATCAGCAACACCTTGTTCTGGATGGTGGTGGCCCTGTCGGTGCTCACGGTGTGGATGCTGCTGGGCACCTGGCGCCACATGCGCCGCCGTGCCCAGATCCAGTCGGCGCTGGTGCAGGAAACCCAGTTTCGGCGCGCGATGGAGAACTCCATGCTCACGGGCATGCGGGCGCTGGACCTGGAAGGCCGCATCACTTACGTGAACGCCGCCTTCTGCCAGATGAGCGGTTTTTCCGAGGCGGAGCTGGTCGGGGCCATGCCGCCCTACCCCTACTGGCCCTCCGACCGCGTCGAGGAGAACCACCGCCTGCTGCAGCAGGAGATGCAGGGCCGCAACCCCGCCGGCGGCAT
>CAYSOD010000728.1:0-2022 GCA_964432385.1 uncultured Rubrivivax sp. | reverse complement strand
GCGCGTCGATGCGCTCGATCAGGCGTGCGACGAGTTCTTCCGCCGCGGGGGGTGACTCGTCGGTGTAGGTGATGCCCAGACCACCTCCCAGGTCCAGATGGTGCAGGGTGAGCCCCTCAGCTTCCACGGCCTCCACCAGGTCCAGCATGCGGTCCAACGCGTCCAGGTAGGGGGCCACCTGCGTGATCTGCGAGCCGATGTGGAAGTCAATCCCCGTGACCTCCAGCCCGGGCAACGAGGCCGCGTGCCGGTAGGCGGCCACGGCGCGCTCATGGGCGATGCCGAACTTGTTGCCCTTCAGGCCCGTGGAGATGTAGGGGTGCGTGCCGGCATCCACATCGGGGTTCACGCGCAGGCTCACGCGTGCGGTGCGGCCGGCAGCCACCGCCACGTCGGACAACACCTGGAGTTCGCCCTCGCTTTCCACGTTGAAGCACAGCACGCCGGCTTCCAGCGCGCGGTGCATGTCGGCGCGGCGCTTGCCCACGCCGGAGAACACGGTCTTGGTCGGGTCGCCGCCCGCGGCGATCACGCGCTCCAGTTCCCCCGCGGACACGATGTCGAAGCCGCACCCGGCCTGCGCGAAGGTCTGCAGCACCGCTAACGCGGAGTTGGCCTTCATGGCGTAGCACACCAGGTGCGGGCGGCCGGCCAGGGCACGCTGGTAGCTGGCCACGGCGGCCTTCATGGCCGAGCGCGAGTACACGTACAGCGGGGTGCCGAAGCGCTGGCCCAGTTCGTCGAGCGAGCAGCCGTCCAGGACGAGATCTTGGCCTTGGCGGGCCAGCCAGGGGGCGCCGGGCAGGGAAGTGCTCATGGGGAGTACGGTTCAGGGCGCAGGGCCCAGGTGGGGGGTCAGCGCATCAGGGCGCCGGTGTGCGCGCTGGGCCGGCGGCGCGGGACGCTGCCTCTGCAGCGGCAGGGGCCGCCTTGGATGAACTGGCTGAAGCGGGCGCCTTGGGCGTGAGTGTCAAGGGGCCTTTTTGACCGCAGGCGCCCAACATCAAGGCCCACAGGGCCAGCGTCGCGATGAGGGTTGCCCGTATCAACACCTCTGTGACGGATGACCGCGCCGATACACTGATTGGGATGCCTCGAACATTCATCTTCAAATTCTATCGACCATGCCTGCTGAAGACCTGCCGACCGCGGACCAGCCCCTGAGCGACGCGCAATACCACCTGAAGGCGTCGGCCGTGTTGTCGGCCGTGGAGGCGCAACTCGACCGCTGGCTGGAGGACGACGTGGTGGACATCGATGCGCACCGCACAGGCGGCCTGCTGGAACTGGTCTTCCCTGATCGCAGCCGCATCGTCATCAACACACAGCCGCCGCTGCACGAGTTGTGGCTGGCTTCGCGTGAAGGGGGCTTCCACTACCGCCATGAGGCGGGGCGATGGGTGGACACTCGTGACGGGTCGGAGTTCTTCGAGGTGTTGTCACGTGAAGCCTCGCGGCAGGCGGGGCTGGCACTGAAGTTCAGCGCCTGAACAGATCGAGGATGCTGCTGCGCTCCTCGGTGCCGGCGGGCTTGGGCACCTTGTCTTCCAGGCCCAGGCTGCTGACGCCGCGGCCACCGCCGAACTCGTCAAAGGCCCAGTCGTCCTTGCTGCGCATGACACCCTCGGGCGGTGTGTATTCCTGCACCGGGACTTCCTTCAGGGCCACCGACATGAAGTCGATCCACACGGGCAGCGACAAGCCGCCGCCCGTCTCGTTGCTGCCCAGCTTGCGAGGGTTGTCGTAGCCAATCCAAACCACACCCACCAGCGTGGGGTGGTAGCCAGCGAACCAGGCGTCCATGGAGTCGTTGGTGGTGCCGGTCTTGCCGTAGAGATCGGGCCGCTTGAGCTGTGCCTGGGCCTTGGCGGCCGTACCGGAGCGGGTGACCTCCTGCAGCAGTGACGACATGACGAAGGCGTTGCGAGGCTCCAGCGTGCGCAGCGATTCGTCCAATGCCGGGGGCTTGGTCTCGATCAGCACCCGGCCGCTGGAGTCGGTGACCTTGGACACCAGCATGGG
>CAYSOD010000727.1:0-2024 GCA_964432385.1 uncultured Rubrivivax sp. | reverse complement strand
TGAGGCTGACGGTGGTGGCGCGCCGGTCCTCGGTGTCGTCCCGGCGTTCCACCAGACCCTCGGCAACCAACCGGTCGGTGAGCCCCGTGACGTTTCCGCCCGTGACCATGAGGCGCTGTGAGAGGTCGCGCATCTTCAGCCCCTGGGGGTGGCGGTCCAGTTGGGCCATCAGGTCGAAGCGCGGCAGCGAGCCGCCGAAGCGGTCACGCAAGCGGCTCCGCAAAGGAGCCTCCATCCGGTTGGTGCACGACAGCAGCCGCAGCCACAGGCGCAGGGCGAGGTGGTCACCGTCGCCCGCTCGAGCTTCGTGATCGGTGTCGGGGCAGGGCGCCAGGATTGTGGGGTCAGGCGTCACCGAAGCGGCCTGCCGTCGGCCCGCGGCGCGCGAGTGGCCCGGCGCTCGGTGGGCCCCGGGGCCCGGGACGTTCAGCCGCCTGCGATCACCCACAGCCGGGCGATGTCGGCCGAGCCGTCGCTGCCGCCCACGCTGCGCAGCGTTTGCTGGGCCTTGGCCTTGTTCCTGGCGAGTTGGGCCATCCCCAGGCGCAGCTTGGCGTCCTCGGCGCGCTTGAGGCCGCCCTTGGCAATGCCCTGCTCGATCATCGCAATGCCCTTGTCGGCGTCGCCCAGGGTGACATAGGTGTAGCCTACGCGGACCAGGTCATCGCCGGATTTCTGGGCGGCGGCCTCGGTGGCCTGTGCAGCGATGGTCGCTTTGGACTCCTCGGTCTTCTTGACGGCCAGATCGCGCAGCCGTTTGTGGCGGTCGGCCTCGGGCCCGGTGCCCAGCACCTTGGCGGCGAGTCCCTTGTCCACGATCTGCAAACCTTCGGCAGGCAGACCGATCTGCATGGCCATCTGGGCCATCTCCATGTACTCGTCGGCCTTGGTCAGGTTGCCTGTGGCGAGCTTCAGGCGCAGTACATCGAGCCCGAATCGGTCGGCGAAGTTGGGCTTGCGGGGCAGGCGGCTGAGGTAGGCGTTCCAGTAGTCCTTCTTGGGGTACAGGGTCAGCAACTTTTCCAGCGTGGCGATCTGCGGCCCGGCCTGCCCGGTGCGTTGCTGCGCGTCGGCCAGGCGCAGAAGGTCGGCCTCGCTGGGCCGGCCGCCGGATTGTTCGGCCGCGGCCACCGCTGCCGCTGCGTCCTTGGCGATGGCGGCGTAGTCGCCGCTGGCGCCTTGCAGGTAGCTCTGCAGTTGCTTGAGGGTGGCGCTGTTGTTGCCCGCCTGCTGGGCCTTGACAGCCCATTCACTGGCCTTGGGGATGTTCTTCAGTTGGGCATAGGCCGAGGCGATCTGCTCGGCGATCTGGCCGGCTTCTGCGCCGGAGGTCCTGGGGTGGATGGCCTCCAGGGCCTGCACTGCCGTGGCCATGTCACCCGCGCGCTGGGCCGCCGCCGCCTTCATGCGGTCGACCATCAGTTGCTCGGCGGGGCTGCGGTTGGGCACGGCCTCGGCTTCGCGCACTTTGGCCAACGCCTCCCGGCCTTTGCCGGCCTTGATGAACTCGGCTGCCTGTTGCAGCGGCTTGCCGATCTCGGCGCGCATGCCCTCGGCCAACGCGGACCCGAAAGCGAAAGCGGCGACCAGCGCCAGCAGAAGGGAGGTGGGACGCTTCATGGCGGGAGTCACTGGAACTGTTCGTTACCGACGATACCGATCTTGGTCATGCCCAGGCGCTGCGCGCCCGCCAGAACCATGGCCACGTGCTCGTAAGCCGCCAGCTTGTTGGGTCGGATGTGCAGTTCGGGTTGGTCCTGCTGGGCGGCCGCTGCCGTCAGTCGGGCCACCACTGCAGCCCGGTCGCCGGGAGCGATGACTTCGCCGTTCCAGCCGATCGTCCCGTCGAAGTCGATGTCCACGCGGATGATTTCCGGCGGCTTGGGCGGTGGGGCGGCATTGTTGGGGATCGGCGTGTTCATCTTGACGGCATGCGTCTGGATGGGGATGGTGATGATGAACATGATCAGCAGCACCAGCATCACGTCGATCAGCGGCGTGGTGTTGATGTCGACCATGACCTC
>CAYSOD010000726.1:0-2025 GCA_964432385.1 uncultured Rubrivivax sp. | reverse complement strand
AGCTGGGCTACTACGCCATCCCTGATTCGCTCAGCGACACCGCCTACGTGGCCGTGGGCCTTCTGTCCGGATTGCCGGCCGAGCACCCCTCGCGCGCGCAGTGGCTGCCGCGCATCGTCGACGGCAGCGTGCGCATTGCCGTGGGCCACCCCGTCAACCCCTGGGTGGCCGACGCCCACCTGGCTGACCTGCTGCTGCTGGCGCACGACACCGGCGCCGGGCTGGAGCTGCACGCCGTGCCGCACGAGGCGGTGCAGATCGAGCCGCTGGCGAGCATCGACGCCTCGCGCCGGCTGGCAAGGGTGCAGTGGGCTCCTTCTGCAGCCACGTGCATCGCGGACGCCCACCTCGGCACCCGGCTCTGGGGCCAGGCGCTGGAACGCGGTGCGCTCAATGTGGCCGGCCAGCTCGTGGGCCTGGCGCAGCGCATGCTGGACATGTCGGTGGACTACGTGGCGCAGCGCAAGCAGTTCGGCAAGCCCATCGGCAGCTTCCAGGCCGTCAAGCACCAGCTGGCTGACGTGGCCACCAAGATCGAGTTCGCACGCCCCGTGCTGGCGCGTGCGGCCGTGGCCCTGGCGGGAGGTGAGTCGCTCACAGCTGTGCATGTCTCCCACGCCAAGCTGGCCGCGGCCGACGCTGCCTGGAGCGCCTCGCGCCGCGGCATCCAGGTGCACGGTGCCATGGGCTACACCTGGGAGGTGGACCTGCAGATGTTCATGAAGCGCGCCTGGGTGCTGGACGCCGCCTGGGGCGACCGCGGCTTCCACAAGGCCCGCCTGGGCGAGGCCCTGCTGGCCGACGACGCCCCGCTCGGCCCCGCCACCACCTTGCTCGGATAAGTCACATGCCGCTGTCAGAAGCCTTCATCGTCGACGCCCTGCGCACGCCCACCGGTCGCCGCAAGGGCTCGCTCGCCCACGTGCACGGCGCCGACCTGGGCGCTCACGTGCTGCGCACCCTGGTGGAGCGCAACGAGGTTCCCGCGGCCGAGGTGGACGACGTCATCTTCGGCTGCGTGGACACCATCGGCGCGCTGGCCGGCGACATCGCCCGCACCGCCTGGCTGGCCGCCGGATTGCCGCTGAACGTGCCGGGCACCACGGTGGACCGTCAGTGCGGCTCCTCGCAACAGGCGCTGCACTTTGCCGCGCAGGCCGTGATGAGCGGCACGCAGGACGTGGTGATTGCCGGCGGTGTGCAGACCATGTCCAGCATCCCCATCGGCTCGGCCATGCTGGCCGGCCAGCCGCTGGGCTTCACCACCCCGTTTGCGCAAAGCCGGGGCTGGCAAGCCCGGTTTGGTGATGCCCCCGTCAACCAGTTCTATGCGGCCCAGCGAATTGCCGACCATTGGGGCTTGAGCCGGCAGGACATGGAAGTCTTTGCCAAGGAGAGCCACGACCGCGCGCTGCGTGCCATCCGCGAAGGGCGGTTCGACCGCGAGATCGTGCCCGTTCCCATTGATGAGGCGGGCGAGACCCTGTTCCGCATGGACGAGACCGCACGCGAGAGCACGCTGGAGAAGTTGGCCACGCTCGCCCCGGTGGACCCGACCTACCCCAAGATCACCGCCGCCGTGTCCAGCAGCACCTGCGACGCGGCCGCCGCGTTGTTGGTGGTGAGCGAGACGGCACTCAAGCGCTACGGCCTCAAGCCCCGCGCGCGCATCCACCACCTGAGCGTGCGCGCTGACGACCCCATCTGGCACCTCACCGCGCCCATCCCGGCCACGGCCCATGCCATGAAGAAGGCTGGCATGAGGCTGGAAGACATCGACTTGGTCGAGATCAACGAGGCCTTCGCCTCGGTGGCCATGGCCTGGCTGAAAGAGACCGGCTACCCCCACGAGCGCACCAACGTCAACGGCGGCGCCATTGCGCTCGGCCACCCGCTGGGCGCCTCGGGCGCCAAGCTCATGACCACGCTGCTGCACGAACTGGAGCGCACAGGCGGGCGCTACGGCCTGCAAACCATGTGCGAAGGCGGCGGGCAGGCCAACGTCACCATCATCGAGAGGCTTTG
>CAYSOD010000725.1:0-2031 GCA_964432385.1 uncultured Rubrivivax sp. | reverse complement strand
GCTCGCCCTGGTGGTTGTTGAACTCCACCGAGGCAAAGACCTTGTTGACGTCGATCGAGTCATCGGTCAGATACCAGAACTTGCGCGGGGTCAGCGACCACTGCCCGTCGGCCGGCGTGACCGCGCCTTTCTTGATGACGATCTGCGGGCCACTGGTGACCCCCATGTTGTCCATCATCATGCGCCAGGCAGCGTTGGTCACCGACTGCTGCGCCCGCATCAGGTACGGGATGCCGTAGCCGCGCGGCGTGCCGGTCACCTTTTCCCACGGGTAGAAGTCGTACGGCAGTTCACCGTCTTCCAGCGGGTTGAGGTAGGCCCGCACGACGATGTTGTTGATCATCTCGACACAGCCGCTGATGCTGGCGAGGTTGTCGTCCTCGTCACCGATGTCGACGCCCGAGGCCTTGAGGTCTTCGCGGTCCAGCTCACCCCAGTAGATCCAGTGCTGGAACGTCTTGCCGTCCTCGCCAGGCTCTTTCTCGCGCTCGGCCTTCTGCACCTCGAACAGCGCCGCGCTGCGTGCCGGCCCCTCCTCGATGACCTTGCGCAGCTGCTCCTTGATGTAGCCAGGCTGCTTGGCCAGCTCGCGCACGCGCTTCTCGGTCAGGTCCTGCATCTCGAAGATGCCCCGACCGTCCTTCACGTTGTCGCCGCACGCAGGGTCCTCCCACACGCGACGCGGGTCCACCCGGAACGACGCCGGCTTCAGCTCGTCCACGATCTCCAGGATGTGGACCGACTCGGGCTCCCCCGTCTCCGGGTTGACCGTCTTCTTTTCGCGCCACGCCTTGCGGGTGCGTGCCGTGACCATGGGGCCCTTGATCACGCCCACGCCCATCACCGCGGCGTCGTGCAGCATGCGGCGCACCTCGCCGTTGTAGTCGCACTCGACCAGCTGGTCGTTGATCTCGTTCTCCATGGCCTCGGCCGCCTTGTGGGCGACCTGCTGCACGGCCAGCGCGATCTGTTTCTTCTTTGCCGGGCGGCCCATCTGCGGGTCGTCGGTGACGTTGCCCTCTTCATCGAACAGCACCGGCTGTCCGGTGGCCGGGTCGACCAGCGTCTCGTTGCTTTGCAGCGCCGTGGCGCAGTCCGGGTCCGGCGTGGGCTGGATGCCCCAGTTGCGGTCGTCGGTGGGCAGCAGGATGTCGGCCAGCCTGGCCTCGGCCGAGTTGGTCTTCTGCCTGGTGATGCCCACGAACACCGTGGACCGCGTGGGCAGCGCCTCGCGGGCGGTGACCGGGTAGCCCTGGTAGACCGACTCCATCATGGAGGCGGCCATGCGGGTGGCCGGGTCCTTGCCGTGGTACTGGTCCAGGTCTTGGACGACGCGCTTGTCCCAGCCCGTGGCGGCACGCGCGGCGATCCACTTGTCGCGCGTGGCTGCCAGAGACGAGCCGAACGCCTGCAGTCGCTCCTGGCGGGCGACTTCAAGCGCTACGTCGTCTTTTTCAGATGTTGGGTTTTGCATCGTCGTCTTTGTTGTAGGTGCCGGCTGTCCCCCCGCAGGCCGGCGCTGCGCCACCATTCGTCCAGGAACTAGACGTCACCCCACCAGAGTGATCAGTACGCCACGGCCGGGTCAAAGACCTCGAACCGCGGCACGTTGGCTGCGAACAGCCGGTTTTGGTTCTTCACCGGTTCCAGCTCGTGCAGGCTCTTGGCCTTGCGAAGCATCATCAGCGCGTACCGTGTGGCCGACAGGATGTCGTCGTCTTCCTTGACGATGATTCCCTCCTTGCGGTGGTACAGCCGGAACTCGCTGAACCAGTCCTCCAGGTGCGAGAACACGCGCAGCCGTCGGGTCTGGAATCGCTCGAGCATCATCGAGACACCCGCCTCGACGCTGTTGCCGCCCGGCTTGCCGTCGGGCCGCGGCTCAAACTGAGCCCGCTCGCCGACCATGTTCATGCCGAACTTCTTGTACTGCTCCATCAGGATCTCGCCCGAGCCCTTGTCGTGCTGGAGACCGTCGTGCGGCCAGGCCCAGGGAATGTTCTGGTAGCCCTTGCCGATGACCATCCCGGC
>CAYSOD010000724.1:0-2033 GCA_964432385.1 uncultured Rubrivivax sp. | reverse complement strand
CCACGTGGCCTGGCGCTGACCCTGGTGGTGAACTGGCTCATCAAGCCTTTCACCATGGCGGGGCTCGGGGTGCTCTTCTTCGAGTTCGTGTTTGCGGGATGGGTGTCGCCAGCGGATGCGCAGCAGTACATCGCCGGGATGATCCTGCTGGGGGTGGCCCCCTGCACCGCCATGGTGTTCGTCTGGAGCCAACTGGTTCGGGGCGACCCGAACTACACGCTCGTGCAGGTCTCGGTCAACGACCTCATCATGGTGGTGGCCTTCGCGCCGATCGCCGCCTTCCTGCTGGGGGTGACCGAACTCACGGTGCCCTGGACCACCCTGCTGCTGGCCACCCTGCTCTACGTGGTGCTGCCGCTGCTGGCCGGCATGGCCACGCGCGCAGTGCTGCAGCAGCGGTCTGAGCGGGCGGTCAGCGACTTGACCGCCCGGCTCAAGCCCACGGCCGTGTCGGGGCTGATCGCCACCGTGGTGCTGCTGTTCGGCCTGCAAGCCCCCACGCTGGTGGGCCAGCCTTTCATCATCGTGCTGATCGCCGTGCCGCTGGTGCTGCAGAGCTACGGCGTGTTCGCCATCACCTGGCTGGGCGCGCGCTGGCTGAAGCTGCCACATGACATTGCCGGGCCGGCCTGCCTGATCGGCACCAGCAACTTCTTCGAACTGGCGGTGGCCGTGGCCATCTCGCTGTTCGGCCTGCACTCGGGAGCCGCCCTCGCCACGGTAGTGGGCGTGCTGGTGGAGGTGCTCGTCATGCTGTCGCTGGTGTGGTGGGTGAACCGACGAACAGCAGCTCTACCGAACTGCCAGCAGCAACAGCCCGCACGGTAAGCGATCGATCAGTCCACGCACGACATGCGTCTGCCACCACTGGCGTGACCATGGCGCCTCCGGTCGGTGAGCCACCGCCACTAACGCGGCGGCCTCCGTGCGAGCGATCCTGACCAGCTCGTCCACACAGGCGCCTTCGACCACCATCGCGTCGACCCTGAAGCCACCATCGCGCAAGGCATCGGCACCCCGTTCCAGCACGAAGCGCACATGTGCACGCTCTGCGGCGGCCGCTTCTGGGAAGAAGTCCAGCAAGTCTTCCTGATCACTGCCTGTCGAGGCTCCTTGAAGCGCCGCGACCAGCAGGAACACGGCTTCAGGCCACCTGGTCAGTGCCTCGGAGTGCAGCAAGGTCTGCTGGGCAGAGGCGGTACCGTCATAGACCAGCAGCACTCGCGGCAGGGCAGCGAGGCTCATTTCGGCTTCGTTTACGACAGACAAGTCAGCCTCCTGGTAACACGACTCTCACAGCGTAGTGAGAGTGCGTGAAAGTTTTCTGACGGCTCCAGGGACCGGCCAGACTTCAGGATGTGCGCTTGCCCTGTTTGAGCGCGATCAATACGGCCGATTGGAGCTCGGCGCTGACAGCTCTGACTTCAGAGTCAGGCATCCCCTGCTGCATCAGCTGAACCACCACATTGGATGCTGCCACCACCATCTGGGCTGCTTGTTGAAGCGGCATACGAAGCGGCTCGACTTGTGCAAGTCTCTGCAAGCGACCCATCGCGATCGCTTCAGCGCCCGTGCGCAGGCGCGCGCTGATGGCTGGTGATTGCTGCAGTGCACCGATCAATGCCGCGTGCTTTCGCGCGAAGTCAATCCACTGATTCCAGCCCTTGATCAAGTCCGCCTGCGGATCAGCAGTTTCCGGCTGCCTTCTCTTGCCTTGAAAGAAGGACTGCAACTTCCGCTCGGCCACTGCCAGCATCAGGCCTTCCTTGTCGCCAAAGTGGTGGTACAGCGTGGGTGCGGTGACCCCGGCCAGTTCGCACAGCTTTCGGGTGGTTGGGAACTCACCCGGGTTGTCGTCCATCCAAGCAGTGGCCTGCGACAGTATTCGCTCGGCGGTTTCAGATAAGCCTGAACTTTGTGTGGTCATGAGGTCGTAATTATAGCAACGCTATACTTATAGCGATGCTATACAGGAGCGGCGCATGAAAGTCCTGGTCACAGGTGGCAGTGGGTTTGCGGGCGGACACACCATC